>JAHFUF010000555.1 GCA_023265235.1 Blastocatellia bacterium | reverse complement strand
AGTATCGCTTGTTAGTAAGTTTTCTAGGTCTTCTTCTAGCCATTCAGACAAATGGCTAATAGCACGTAAAGGAGCTTTTAAGTCATGAGAGACTACATAAGCAAACTGATCTAATTCTGTGTTAATTTTCTCTAGATCCTTGGCATATTCTTTTAATTTTTTTTCAGATAATCGTCTATCAGTAATATCACGCAGGATAATAGTATAGAGTTTCTCTTTACCTAAATCGACTTGTGACATAGTAGCTTCAACAGGAAACTCTTCATTGTTAGAACGTACTCCAGTAATATTATCTAAAATAGATGAAAGAGTAGCCAAACCTTTATATTTAGTTAGTTCTGGAAGAAATGTGTCTATTTGTTGTCCAAGAGCATATTTAGTAGGACAAAGGAAAATACGTTCTGAACTAGAGTTAAAAACTAGTATTTGATGATTAGAGTCAAAAGTAATAATTCCATCCATTGCTGAATTAATAATGCCAGATAGCCTAGCTTCGTTTTCTAAAATTTTATTTTCTATTAAATGCTGTTTAGTAATATCTGTTTCAATAATTATAAACCTGTCTATATCTCCAGCTTCATCAAAAGTAGGCGTGATAGAAGTAGAAACCCAATAAGGCTTACCCGTTTTACTATAACCTTGAATCTTTTCATTAAAAGGCTTTCTAATAGAAGTAGTTTTAATTCCTGTTGTTGGTTTAGGGACTGGGCCTTGTAATATTTCTTCTGGTGTTTTGCCTAGTACTTCTAATTGTAAATACCCTGTTAAACGAGTAAATCCATCATTTACCCATTCAACATAACCATTTTTATCAACAATTATCACAGAATTGTTGGTTTTGCTTGCTACAAGTGAAAGTGTTTCAAGCTCATTATGAACACGCTTTTGCTCTGTAATATTGTGAACAATAGCATAAATATCTGTAGGTTTGCTTTTTGTCCTTATATTAAAGGTATGCCAAGCTAACCATTTGCATGAACGATCTTTACAAACATATCGATTTTCAAAATAATTAATTTCTTCTCCACCATTAATCCTATTTATTATAGTACTGGTTTTCTCTTTATCATCTGGATGTATAAAATCTATACAAGGTTTAGAATATAATTCGGCTAGTGAATAGCCTAGTAGTTTTTCAAAAGAAGGGTTAAGCCGCTTAAAATAGCCATCTTTACCAATAACACAAAACATTTCTAATAACAAAGAAAATTGTTTTTCCACTTCTTCAATATGCCAAGAAACATCTTTAGCAACACCAATAAAACCTGCTATTCCACCTTTTTCATTAGATAAAACAGAAATTGACAGCTTAACAGCAATTCTTTCTCCTTGCTTACTAATAAAAATCCATTCATTTTCGTCTATGCCCAATAATAATACTTTAGCAATTAAAGAATCAAAGTTTGAAAAATTTTTATTAAATTCCTTAGAAAGCATTTGTGCATAATTACTTAGCTCGTTAGGAGCAAAAATAGATTCTATATATACTTTGTTTACTAAATGTTGAGACTCATAACCTAATAGTTTTTCCGCTCTCTTATTAAAAAAAGTTATTATCCCTTTTAGATCTGTTACAAATACAACATCACTAAGACTATTAATAAATTGCTCAAACATATTATTTAGTTGCAAACTGTTGATTCCTTTCACGTTATTATGAAACTTAACAAATAATAGTGCTAAGTTAATTTACTAGTTATCTTTATTGGCAAGCAAAAATTTGCCTTTAGGAAAAATAATCCTTGACAAAACCATAGACTTTTCGCTATTATTTCGCTATAAGAAAAGATTATTTGTTGCATCTATTCTAAATATAGAGAAAATAAAAAATATTACAAAAAAATATTTTACTTCTAAAAATATTCTGTAATTCTAACTAATATAATGGTATTAATCAAATAAGGAGTTGATATGTCATTCAATAAAATAATCATCGTTGGAAACCTTGGCCGAGATCCTGAGCTTAAATATACTCCACAAGGCCAACAAGTTTGTGAGTTTTCTGTTGCTACAAGTGAAAAACGTAAAGACAATAACGGAGAAATGAAAGATGAGACCACATGGTTTCGTGTAAGTTGTTGGGGTAAGCTAGCAGAAGTAGCAAGTAAATATCTAGTTAAAGGCCGTCAAGTTTATATTGAAGGCCGTTTGCGTGCTCGTGAATGGACAGATAAAGAAGGCAAAGTTCGCACTAGTTTAGAAGTATTTGGCTCAGAATTAAAACTATTAGGTAATCGTAACGAAGAGGCTATGGCTAATACTGCTGGTTCTGGCACATCTACTAATAACCGCACCACACCTAAAACTAGTGCTCCAGTTCACGATTTTGACGACAATGTTACAGAAGATGACATCCCATTCTAAGACATTGTAACTAAAGACGTTACCTGTATTTAAACTATTGGGTAAAGTTTTTAGTTATTCCGTTATTACATTTACAGCAATTCTCGGTTTAGAAATATTCAAAGGACTTATATACATAAATGTTTCTTTAATCCCTTTTTAAAACCGAGAATTTTTGTTACTTTCACGATTTTTTAGTTAACTCTTTTACCCTTAATTAAGTAATAGATTTTGCCAAGAAAATCGCTTAAGCGTCGAAGCCATTTGACAAAAACACATTAGCACAGATAATTTTACCTCAGCTTATAAGTTCAAAATTAGTCTATAATCTGGAGACAAGTAATGTTAAGTGTTGATTTTGTGCGCAATAACCTAGAAACTGTTAAAGAGTCCCTCAAATCTCGTAATAGCACCCTATCTTTAGAATCATTTGAAAACCTAGACAAAGAACGCCGTTCTGCCATTACTGAACGTGATAACTTAAAAGCAAAATGTAATCGTTTAAGTGAAGAAATTGGCGCATTAATGAAAGCAAAACAAAAAGAAATCGCCACACCTAAACAACAAAAAGTTGCTACAGCTAAAATACGTATTAAAGAATTAGAACAGCTTATTGAAGAAACCGAAGCCAAGTTATCAAATATATTACTTACAATCCCTAACCTCCCTCATGAATCTGTTCCATTGGGTGCAAATGAGCATGCTAATAAAGAAATACATAGTTGGGGCAATCCTCGACAATTTGACTTTGAAATCAAAGACCATATTGACCTTGGAACTAACCTTGGGATTTTAGATCAAGCGCGTGCAGCTAAAATTACTGGTGCTAGGTTTTCTATTCTACGCGGCTTAGGAGCAAGGTTAGAACGTGCGTTAATTAACTTTATGCTTGATATTCATACTAAAGAACATGGCTATCAAGAAGTGCTACCACCATTTATTGTAAATAGTGCTACACTTCAAGGGACAGGACAATTACCTAAGTTTGCTGATGACCTTTTTAAGCTGGAAAAGAGTGATTACTGGTTAATTCCTACCGCAGAAGTACCACTAACTAACATATATCGTGATGAAATTTTAGAAGGAGATATTTTTCCAATTAACTTAACTGCTTATACTCCTTGTTTTCGTTCAGAAGCTGGTAGCTATGGCAAAGATGTACGTGGTTTAATTCGCCAACATCAATTTGATAAAGTTGAATTAGTAAAAATCTCTCATCCTGATAAATCCTATGAAGACCTAGAAACCCTTACTAAAGATGCTGAAGTAATTTTGCAACGTTTAGAACTTCCTTATCGCTTAATATTGCTTTCTACAGGAGATATGGGGTTTTCTGCCTCCAAAACCTATGATTTAGAAGTTTGGTTGCCTAGTCAAAATACTTATCGTGAAATTTCTTCTTGTTCTAATTGCCATGATTTCCAAGCTCGTCGTGCTCAAATTCGGTTTCGTCGTAGCTCTGGAGGAAAGCCTGAACCAGTACATACTATTAATGGCTCTGGCTTGGCAGTAGGTCGCACTTGGCTAGCAATTCTAGAAAATTACCAAGAAGCTGATGGAAGTATAACTATACCTAAAGCCCTTCGGCCTTACTTAGATGGATTAGAAAAAATACAGCTTTAAATAACGCCCAGAGATAAATCACTGGGCTATTGTCAAATGCCCCTAGCAGGGCATTAAAGACTTAAGATTCTTTTAGAATCAATGATTTACAAAGCAAATTCCATGTATATTTTAATTACTAAGCTGTATTTTTAACCTATGATTTAATCTATTACATTCACTATGGCACACTATTTAATTGATCAATAT
>JAHFUF010000050.1:10076-14002 GCA_023265235.1 Blastocatellia bacterium | reverse complement strand
GCTAGTGTAACGGTTAGTTCTTGAGCACCTTTAACAACATGAACATTAGTAAGAATATTCCCTTGCTTATCAATAATTGAGCCTGAACCAGTACCTTGTTGGGGATCTGCTTCAACCCCCCAAAAGTCTTCCACATAGGTAGTGCTAGTAATATTTACTACGCCAGGGCTAATAGTCTCGTAAACTTGAATGTTGTTTTGTTCGTCTGAAGAAAGTGAGGCTATTTTTTTTGCTTTAGTAGTGTCTTGTTCTGCAATAGATAAGTTAGTTTCTGAAGTAGCATTAGCCGTAGGTAAAACGACCTTGTTATAACGATCGTAAACAGCTACTAATGAGCCAGCAAGCACAGCAGAAATCACCGAAAGCAAGATTAATTGTCTAATTGTTAGGCGATACATAAGTTAAATCCTCAGTAAAAGTTTTGTTTATTTTAATTCAAAAGTGATCAAAATCAGACCTATTTTATTTAACTACCGAAAGAAATTTTTGTTTCATTTTTACCCTTAAGGTGAAGCAAATGAAAACCAATTTTAATAAATAAATCTTTTTTATTTAAACATAAAATGCTCTTTTCCAGTAGAAATTCTATGTTACAATTGATTTAAGCTTGGCAATTTGTAATTCAAACCTAACATTTGCTCTACTTACTAAAAAATTTACATATTTTGGATATTTAGTCAGCAATTGTTGGCCAGAACCAAATTGATTAGTCTAACCTACCTAAGGTAAGTAAAACACAAAGTATTATTAATCTATTTTTGTTAAGGAGAATAGCCCCATGCAAGGTCTTTGCGACAGTTGCGAAGAGAGTGCTGATCATCTAATCGATCTGACGCGTCTACCAGAATTTCACCCTATAGTGAAACGCTTAAATTATCGTAACGTTTGTCAGGTTTGTTATGATGACCTTTATGATGAAGTTAAAGAACAAGAAACCCAAAAGGATCGACGTTTGGAAACTCGATATCCTGTCAACTTAAAAATTAACCTAGCTGGGGTTGATAGTGGCGGACAAAAGTTTTCTGAACAGACTTTTACTAAAGATATTAGCTTATCTGGTGCCCGCATTGGTATAAAACATCAAGTAGAACCAGGAAGCGTACTTAATATTGCTATTCCTGAGGCTGATTTTGAAGCAGCAGTAATTATTGAGATTATTTGGCAAGATGGCCAATCAAAAACAGCAGGTATTAAGCTAGTAGAACTTAATGAAAATTGGGTAAAAATGGTTTCTAGCCAAACAAGTTCGCTATGAAAACTAGCTTAAGATCAAGCTCAGGGTCAAGGTCAAGATTAAGGGGAAACACAAATAAGGCTACTTTAGTAAAGCCTTATTTGTGCCATTTTCTAATCTATTAAAGATTTTGTGATTAAACAAAATTTGGTGAATTTTGTGGGTGCTTGATTGCCCATAAAGTTTTATTTAGCTGATGACAACGGCAAATAGGCTGACATTTAGAAATATCAATACTCTCTATTACCTTTTGACGTTGCTCACTCTCCCAAATTTCCTTAAAAGTATTTACACCTAAGTCTCCTAAACAGAATTCTGGTAATCCTCTTGTTTGAGAACAATAGTAAACCTTTTTGTTTGCTTCAATAACAGGGAAAAAAGTAGAGTAACATTTCTTATAAGTACTACGTTCATAGTCTGGAGAAAGTACACCAGCAAATTGATCTTCTTTAACAAATACCTTAAAAGTATCTGTTTCTAGCTCTTTTGCTTGACGGATTAAGGGTAGGGCATTACGGAAAAACTCTTCCTCATATTGTTTATCTTTTGACATTGGGTGCCAAATCACAGGCTTAATTTGGAAGTAATCTACCCCAGTTTCTCTAACTCGTTTAGCACCTTCATAAACTTCTTCCCAATTTTCAGGACAAACAGCAATACCTGCACCAATATGAATCTTAGAGTTTTGTATTTTTTTCTCTTCTGCTAGTCCTGCTAAATGGCCTAATACTTTTTCAAAATCATCTACTTTATGAATTTCTTCACGAGTTTTTGCTGTACCAGAATTTAGTGAAATCCTTATCCAACTTAAGTTAGCAGCGACTATTTTAGCACGTTCGCGAGTCAATAACCCTCCATGAGTAATTGTAGCAACATCAATCCCTTTTTTCTTAGTATACTCAATAAAATCCATTAAATTAGGGTTAACAAAAGGTTCACCGCTACCAGAAAAAATCATAGACTTAGTGCCTAAAGTAGCTAGTTCATCACATAAATTACGATAAAAATCAAATCCCATTATGCTATTATCTGGATACATTTTCAGTGATTTTTTATCACCTTTATGTGTACCAAAATAGCCGCCATGCATACACCAAGTACAAAAATGATTGCACAAAGTAGATGGGCCTAACTCCATTGTAATAGGATAAATATTTTCTCCTTTCCACCATCCATACATTGTTTCCATATGAGAAAACAGTTTTAATGGAGTAAAAGGATCTGTTTTTAATTCTGATTGATGCATGCAAATGCTCCTAAAAAGGAATAGTTTTGAAGCCTCCTATGCTATTCCCTTAGTAAATGCTTTGTCAATGTTTATTAGAAAGATGAAAGTACTATAAATAGTAGAAAATACACTACTTATCACTCTGAACTACTTGTCGGAAATATTCAATTGTTTTGTCTAATCCTTCATCGACAGATATAGTAGGGAGCCAATCAAGTTTTTCTTTTGCCAAACCAATATCAGGCCGTCGCCTTGTTGGATCGTTTTCTGGTAAAGGCTTAAACACTATTTTAGAACTACTTACAACCATTTTGATTACTTTATCTGCTAGTTCTATTACTTTATATTCCTCAGGGTTACCTAAGTTAACTGGGCCAATAAACCCATCTTGATTCATCATTCGTATCATTCCTTCTACCAGATCGTCTACATAACAAAATGAACGTGTTTGAGAACCATCTCCATAAACAGTAATATCCTCTTTACGTAAGGCTTGTACAATAAAATTTGACACTACTCGACCATCATTTTCATGCATAAATGGCCCATAAGTATTGAAAATACGTACAATACGAGTATCTACTTTGTTTTGTCTATGATAATCCATCATTAGGGTTTCCGCGCTACGTTTACCTTCATCATAGCAACTGCGTATTCCTACTGGGTTTACATTCCCCCAATATTCTTCTTTTTGCGGATGTTGAAGTGGATCTCCATAAACTTCTGAGGTAGAAGCTTGTAGGATACGTGCTTTTACCCGTTTAGCTAATCCCAGCATGTTTAAAGTACCAAGAATATTAGTCTTAATAGTTTTAACTGGATTATATTGATAATGGATGGGTGAAGCAGGACAAGCAAGGTTATAAATTTGATCAACTTCTAATAAAATTGGCTCTGTAATATCATGGCGAATTAATTCAAACATTGGGTTATTAAGTAGGTCTGCTATATTACTTTTCTGACCAGTAAAAAAATTATCTAAACATATAACCTCATGCTTTTGTTTAACTAAACGATGACAAAGATGTGTACCAATAAAGCCTGCTCCACCTGTAACTAATATTCTCACAGCTTTTTCCTTCCCTTTATATATTTAATAGCAAATTTTGGGTATGTCTGGATTTAGATTTAACTTAGAACAATATTATTTTACACAGAAATAAGGAAATATTTTTTGTAAATAGATGAAAAATATTTATCCAAATGTGGGAGCAGACCCATGTGTCTGCCCCTACTAAGAAGTCTTGGCTATATGAGCTATTTGGGCTATTAAAACAGGGCAACTAGCTTGTCTAAGCACCCTGTCAGCATTTGAACCAAATAATGCCCAAGCACTATCCTCTGTTCCACGTGCTCCAATACATATCAAGTCAATACTATTTTCTTGAGCATAATCAAGTATTTGATGGTAAGGTTTGCCTGTAGCAATAACTGGTATTATTTTTGCCCACAAATGTGCGTCGC
>JAHFUF010000050.1:0-10066 GCA_023265235.1 Blastocatellia bacterium | reverse complement strand
CGTCGCTTGGTATTTGTTCTTGCAGATGTTTAGTAGCTTTTTCTAAATTTGTTTCTTCAGATGGGTTTTCTAGAGAGTTTGGAGAGACATTCATTAAATGTAATTCTGTTTGAAACTCTTGGGCTAAAGAAAGGCCATAAGATAACGCTAAGTCAGAATATTCTGAAAAATCATAAGCTACTAAAATTCGCTTAAGATTAATGTCTCCTGCTAAATCTACCCATTCGCGTTCTTGTTGATGCGTGACTAGCACAGGACAAGTAGCCGTATGACAAACCGCCTCAGCCGCAGACCCAAGTAGCATAGCTGCATAAGGTCGGCGACGTGACCGCATTACAATCAAATCTATTTGGTGCTCTGTTGCTAGCCGAGGAATTACTTCTGTGGCTTCGCCTTGGGTGATAATACCTTCCCAGTTAATCCATGGTCTATCTGTAACGCTAATATATGGAGCAATAGAATCAAGAAACAATTTGTTTACTTGTTCAGGCTCTAATTTTTGCGGATCTTCTGCTGCATAACAGAGATAAAGTTTTGCGTTATAAGCGCGAGCAATAGCTACACCATAGCGCAAAGCTTCATCTGAACTAGGACTAAGGTTTGTTGGACAAAGAATTCGGTTAATAAACCGCCGGTTACTTGCTTGAGTTTGCTCTTGTGATTTTTCTGGCATATTTATTTTACAGCTTTTGCTAAGATAATTTGCTCACAGATTATATTCACAAAAACCTACTTTTAGCTAGATGGCTTAGTGAGCCTATTAAGCTTAATGAGTAATTAAATTGCTATGTTCTCGCCCTGCCTCTTCTGCTCTCTTAAGCTCTTCTACTGCGTTAGCAATTGGGATTCCTGAATGTGTACAAGCATCCCAAAGCGATCTATTGTTGTTGCGAAAAGGATCTATTCCTAAATCCTTTAATATAAGTGCCGCACTAGGAAGTTCATTTACTATGTCACAAATTTTTTTTCTGGCATCTATTTTCATAAATCACCCCCATAATTAAACGGTCAATTCATTTTTAGGCAAATTTTGTGCCTAAGCTAACTTATTGTAATTACAGTAACTTGGCTACTTATTGGGGGTTTATTCTCGATATCTGGGAAATATTTCCCAGTTCTAGGTAATAAGAAAGAAAGATAGGTAAAGATTCTTGATAGATTAGAATTATAGCTTAGGATAAGCCTTTGCTAATGAGCTATTAGGATAGTCTTTCTTGTGTTCTTTAAGTGATGGGTCATGGTTAAATCTCTTACAAGCAGAAATATGCTGAACTAAAAGATTTGCTAAAAGTAAACAAATAAAAGCACTTGCCCAACCCATTGTGATTTCTTTAATCAAAAAAGTCATAGTTAGGTTAAAGCCTAAAATTCCAAAATATAGCCCTGCTGGACATAAACCCTTAAAAGGGTAAGCCCAAGTGCTTTCTGGCTTACCTAAGTATTTTTCTAAAAATATATAAACTCTTAGTATTGCTACACAAACAAAACACCAGCCAAGAAAATTCGCAATTGTAACACCAAAGTATGAACCACCTTCAGGGTAATAATAAATTTTACCTAAAAACCACTTATCGCCCTGTAAGGCTACAGGGTCAATAACGATATCTAAATACATCATTAACACGCCAGCAAGTATACTAGTTATCCAAGAATTAGAAACCTGTTTGGTTAAAACTACTTGTATATCGTTTTTTCGCACAATCAAAGGTGAGCGCAAAAGTACTGCCATTTGATAGCTTACAAAAGAAAGAAATGTAAATGAGAGCGAGTCCATAAAAGGTACACCAGCAATCCACAATTCTTGACTGTAAGTGGTTTCAATATAGTAATAAAGCCCAAAAGGGAAACCACTATGAATTGAGCTATACTCACAAATAAAAGCAATAATAAAAGCAACAATTGTAAAAAGGGTTGTACGTTTCCAGCCAATAGCGGTAATGGCTAAAAAAAGGTAGGCTGCAAAAAAAGTAAACACATAAGGACGTAGTAAAACTGTGCCAAAAAGTAATCTCAAAATATCAAGCATGGTGGAAATATCTCCCCAATGCTGTTAAAGGAAAGTGATTACGATAAAAATGATAGTTGATATAAAAATGACCAGGAAACCCTGTTCCAGTAAATTCTTCTTCTGGCCAACTACCATCAGGGTTTTGTTTGTCTACCAAATATTCTATGCCACGACGAGCGCATTCAGAACGACCTTCACCACCTGCAATCAATCCTAATAGTGACCATGCTGTTTGTGATGGCGTACTTGTACCTTGTCCCATTAATTTACGGTCAACATAGGAATTACAAGTCTCCCCCCAACCACCATCTTCATTTTGTACTGAATTAAGCCACTGAGTTGCTCGCATTACATAAGCCTCTCGGTTATCAATCCCCATTGCTACTAGTCCATTTACTACAATGCTAGTTCCATAAATATAATTTACTCCCCAACGACCAAACCAACATCCTTCTAGTTCTTGTTCTTTTTTTAGAAAGTTAATTGCTCGATTAATAACTGCTGGGTCAGTTTTATAACGAGTATTACCTAACATTTCTAATACACGTCCTGTAAGATCTGCTGTATTAGGATCTATCATTGCTTTTAAGTCACCATAAGGGATTTGATTAAGTAAGTCTAGATCATTGTCAATATCAAATGCTGCCCAACCACCGCGTTTACACTGCATGCTAAGTACCCAACGAGTAGATAAATCCATTACTTCGCGTTTTTTCTGTTCATCAGGAAGCTGCATTTTTTCTAGTGCCATAATCACCACAGCAGTATCATCTACATCAGGGTAATAATCATTATAAAATTCAAATGCCCAGCCTCCAGGCTTACCAACTTTATTTTTTATTGCCCAATCTCCAGAACGCAAAATCAATTTAGAGATTAACCATTCACCAGCTTTAACCAAAGCTGGATGATTAGCGGGTAGTCCGCTATCACAAAGAGCTATAGCCGTTAATGCAGTATCCCAAACAGGTGAGACACAAGGTTGTATATGAAACTCTTCATCAGTCTCTATACCAAAATCATCGATAGATTTTAATCCTTTTACCATTATTGGGTTGTCAGAGCCATAACCAATAGTAAATAAACCTAAAAGAGAATTGAGCATACCAGGAATAATTCCTGCCCAATCGCCACTTGTTTCTTGGTGTTCAATTACCCAACGCTCAGCCGTCTCTAATGCTTTAGCGCGACCAGGAACAAAACCCTTTTGTTCACAGAACTTCAAAACCTTGTCTAGGTAAACAAATAGCTTTCCAATTGTAGTATCACCAGAAGGTAGGGAAAGATCTGCCCTGTCACGCCCACCAACATAGAGTTCATCAATATTTCCATTGGGGAAAGACCAAATAGGTTTTTTGTCACAAACTAAAAGTAAAGGAACTGTACTGCTACGCGCCCAACTTGCCATTTCATAAATAGTAAAAGGTGACCAACTAGGTAGTAACATTATCCAAGGCGGTAGTGTAGGAAGTCCTTTCCAATCATAAGCCCCAAAAAGTGCTAAGTGTAATTTAGTAAAAATCCTAGTCTTGGTTACTCCACCTCTTGCTAGAATAAAATCACGAGCCGCTTTCATTTCTGGTCGATCTATAGAAACTCCTAATAGTTTAAGTGCAAAATAAGCCTCAACTGTAGTGCTAAGTTCTCCACCGTCACCCCAAAAAAGCTCCCATCCGCCATGTTGACGCTGCTGTTTAAGTAAATACCTTTCAACCTTGTGCAAAGGGCGATTAGCAGCCGTACCTAGAATAGTATGCAACATTACGTACTCGGCAGTTAGCGTAACATTAGCCTCAAGTTCTGCCCACCAATAACCCTCTGGATATTGCTTAGATAACAAATACTTTTGTGCTTTCTCTATTGTAGTTGCTACGGCGGGCAAACCTGCTTCTGTTAATGTTTTTGCAAAACTCATATTTCTACCACCAAGGATTTAAGATGTTTATGATTTAGGTAAAGAAATTAAACTCAGCATAATAACATAAAAAAAATTTCCCTCGTAGTCAGCTAGGCAGAACTGTTAGATTAACTAACTGTCAGATTCATAATGGCTTACTGCTAGCATAAGTATAAAGTTTGCTCCTCTAACGCTCTTGCTATTATTTCCTGGGTTTTAGCTTTTGCTACACCGCTAGCCAAAGCACGTTCAATGACTTGTCGAATGGTTAAAGCAGAACGGGCTTCGATTAAGACTAAGTAATCTGCTTTTTCTATATTGACTAGAGAAACTCCATTAGCAGCAGGTACACAAAGTAGATAAGACTTTTTCTTTGCTTCTACCATAGGTAAATTGGTTAAACGTGGGGCATCATCGCATAAAACCATTGCAGGCATTAGGTTTACTTCAAAAAGGTATTTTTCTATTTTTTGAATAGTAGCAATTGTATTGGCTTGAAACGCTCCTACATCAGCACCAGGAACAAATTTTATTTTTAAGTCTTCTCTTAAAATATCAGGTAGGATAGGAATCTGAACTTTTTGAGATAAATTACGCCTAGAACGTGCCATTAGGGTTTCTAACCTCAGTACATCAGAAAGTTGTGGAGTCTTTAGCTCTCCCTTACGAAACCTTTCTGATAAATAATCAGCAAAAGCTAGCCCCATTGAACCACGCTCTTGAATTGATTGATGAAATGCTTGGCTAGAAAAAAATTCTTCTAGAAAAGCTAATTTCTTGGTTTCCGCCAACACTATTGTAGTAGAAACCTTAAACTCTTCTACTAGAGTTCTCATTGTACGTAATCGCCTTAGTGGATCATATCCCCAAGCACGACGATCTATAGCTAAGAGTTGTTGTTTTTCTTGATTGGTTACGTCTAAACCAGAGAGTGCATTATCAGGATTTTCATAAACATATTGGACAAACTTTTCATCAAAAAGTAGTCTTACAGTTAAATGTTGTAAAGTATGATAACTCATTATTTTGCAATTAGTTGATTAGTCTATTAGTTGATTAGATTTTTCTATTTTGTGAAAGGAAAAAGCTGGTTCAGTTTAACAAAATTATCTAAACATTCTTCTAAAATATTATGCTCACATTCATAAACGATTGCTCTTAAATTAGTGGCACGAGAAATAACATACTCTAAAATCTCCCAAGTAGCCTCTATTGGCTCAGGCGAATGATCATCATCTATATAGGGGTAACCATTAGTTTCTGTTAATGTCCCACCAGCAACATGTAGCTCAATCACACGTTCAAAAGGGTAATTGTCAAAGCCTGTTAGAGGGCTAAGTTTTCGGCTATGTTGGAAAATTGCTAGGTGAGCGCAATCTAGTAGTAACCCGCAATCAGCACGCTCAGCAATTTCAGCAAAATATTCTAAAATATGCATCTCGCCTAGGTAAATAACTGCTGGCGGATTTTCTGGCAAGCAACAAAAACCTGATTCTTCTTGTATTTGCCTGATATTATTCACCGACTCTAAGACAGAATCCATACACAAAATAGGAGGCATCAGCATTTGATGACCACGTTCACGCCTACCAAAATGCCAACGCCCTGCATCACCACAAACCCAAGCAGCATTTATTTCTTTAGCCATTTCTACTGTATTAACTAGCCAATCTTTAGTTAGATCAACACGCTCTTCAATGTTCACATCTAAGAAATGGTACGTAGTAGGTAGCCCAGTCATTGCCCAACGACGAACATGTTCATCTAGCCCACGCTCTAAATCGCCACCATATTCAAAGAAATGCACTAATTCAGGGTAGTTTTCTTGCAATAAGCAAGCGTCTATTCCTTTACTAGCAGAACCAAATTCTCCAGAAATTCCTACTCCTAAGCAGGGAACTTTTGCAAGCTTTTCAAAAAATTTAGTCATAGTGTGTTCCAAAACTCTATCAAAACTCTATCAAGCTAAAATACGGATAAAACTTGCTGACTAGAAAAATTACCAGTCAGAGGTTTCCTAGTGAGATTTTTTTCTTTTTCTGTTATAAAACAGTTTCACAAAAAACATTAAGGAGAAAATTACTGGCCAAATGCGACGATTACTACTCTTTTTGCCAATTATGATAATTGCTGTGATGTTAAATACAAGTAATTTTAGTTGTTCACCAAATAGTAACCCTCCTGAACATATTAATGAACCTGGAATTATTGATGTTCATGCCCATATAGGGGAGTTTAAAGGCTTTGATTTAAGCCTAAATAGTCTGCTTTCTACAATGTCAGAAAGTAAAATTGAATATGCTTTTATTTCTAATATTGATGGAGCAGCACTTTCAGGGGTAACTGCTGATGGTGATGAAGTTACAGTTAATGAAAAGACTGCAAAAGTAGCTAGTGAAAACCCTAAGCTTAAACCTTTATTTTGGGCTAAACCTGGTGCAAAAGGCGCGAGTGCAGAAACAGCAGAAAAATTCTTGCGAGATAAAAAGTTTTATGGGATAAAGTTTCATCCTGATTTTAATAACTTTCCCGCCAATTCTGAGTCAGTTATTCCTTATTTAAGGTTATGTGAAAAATATAAAGTCCCTGCACTTTTTCATTGTGGTGGTAGCTCGCGTTCTAGTGCTGGAGTAATTTACCAAGCAGCAAAAAAATTCCCTAATGTGCCTTTTGTCCTTTATCATATGGGCTTTAACACCCAACACGATGAAGCTATTAATGTAGCCAAAGAAGCGAAAACAAAAAAAGATGCATTAATTTACCTAGAAATTTCTCATGTAGAAGCCTCAGATATAATTAGAGCTATAAAAGCCGTTGGAGCAGATAGAGTAATTTTTGGTACAGATGCTGCTTATTATGGTAGAAGCCATTATGATACATACACAGAGACTATAAAAAATGTAAAAAAAGCTATTTCAGCTATAGAATTCCAACAGTTTATTCATAACAATGCAGTAGAAATTTTTCACCTTTCAGAATCTACCCCTAATCAACCTACAGGAAATCAAACAAATAATGAGCCAGGAAAAACAGAAGACAAAACCAGAAAGAATTGAAACAATCAGACTTAGCACAAAACTAATAGTTCCAGTTATTTATGAAGATCGTCATTTACTAGGAATTACCAAACCAGCAGGTTATTTAATTGCTCCTATACAATGGGAGAACACTAGCCGTAATTTAATGTTAATGCTTAGAGAAGGTATTGAAATGGGTGCACCTTGGGCACGTCGTCGAGTATTACGTTTTATTGCTAATGTTCACCGGTTAGATGCTGATACAAGCGGGGTATTATTGCTAGCTAAAAACCGTACTGCCTTAAGTCAAATGACAGGTTGTTTTGAACGACGACAAGTAGACAAAACCTATATAGCTTTAGTAAAAGGAGACATTGAAGAAGACATATTTTCTTGTAATGTCTCAATAGAAGAACATCCAAGAACTATAGGAGTGATGGTAGTAGATAGAAAAAATGGTCGCGAAGCTATAACAAATTTTGCAGTAGTGGAAAGATTTGGTGAATATACTTTATTAAAAGCTTTTCCTGTTACTGGGCGTACTCATCAAATCAGGGTGCATCTTGCTTGGCTTGGTTTGCCTGTTGTAAATGATTCTTTGTATGGTGAAAATACGCAAGAACAAGTGAATCAACAAAATGTAGTAGAGAGGAATCTTCCAATAGAACGCTTAGCTTTGCATGCTAGTGAGCTAAGTTTTAAGCATCCACTTTTAAATAAAAAAGTTAATATTGAGTCACCAATACCAAAAGATTTGGCTCAAACCATACAAATGCTACAAAAAAGAAAATTTAGGGAAAATCAAAAGCAAATTAAAGAAAGCAAAAAATAATGCCAGCATAAGTTCATTATGCTGGACAAATAGAGATTATAAAGAAGTGGTAAATATCTTTCAGTTAAATTAACGCCCAGATAATTAATGATGCTACTGAACAGGCGTTCAAGCGTTTAACCTTGTTCAGTATTGTGTTTTTGTGCTTCATCAACTGTAAAAGCAATTTCTTGCCCATAAGAAAGCTCAAGTGTGTGTCCATCAGGATCTTTTAGAAATGCCCAGTAACCAACAGGATGTCCATAATCTTGTGGTTCGTTGACAAGTACCCCTTCTTCGAGTGCTTGACCACATAACTCATCTACAATTTCACGCGAAGAGCAACCCACACCCAAATGCGAAAAAGGGCTTAATGATGTCCCAACTTTCTCCACTTTGATAAGTACAATGACAAATGGACGTGTAAAGTCACTTAACCAAACAACATCGCTATTAGTTTTTGTGTCTTTGCGTCTATGAACAACCTGCATAGCAGCATATTTTTTGTAAAACTTGAGGCTAAGATCGATATCAGTAACAGTTAGTGCTATATGAGTCAGACCAATATCCATTATTTTCCCTCCTCAAACTATATGAATTGCTTACTTTTTCTTTTAGAATCAACTACTTACAAAGCAAATTCTAGGAGTATTAAATTGATGAAAATGTGCAAACCTATGTGTCTGCCCTTTTTGTTAAAGGTAGATACATACCTAAAATTTACTTAGGCGAATTAAAAAGCCCTCGTTTTAAGAATTGACCATCACCAGGACGACCCAGATAAATTCCATTTTCAATTACTACATTGCCACGAGAAAGCACTGTTTTAGGCACACCACGAACAGTTGTTCCTTCATAACAGCTATAGTCAACATTCATATGATGAGTTTCTCGGCTAATAACCATTTCCTCATTAGGATCAAAAATAACAATATCTGCATCTGAGCCAACAGCAATAGTTCCTTTACGTGGAAATAGGCCAAAGATTTTTGCTGATGCAGTAGAAGTAATTTCAACAAAACGATTTACATTAATACGCTCACCAACTACACCGCCATTAAAGATTAAGCTCATGCGATGCTCTACACCTGGGCCACCATTAGGGATTTTAGAAAAATCATTACGTCCTAATTCTTTTTGCTCCTTAAAACAAAACGGACAATGATCTGTAGAAACTACTTGTAAGTCATTAAACTTAAGCCCTTGCCAAAGTTTTTCCTGATTTTCTTTGTCACGCAAAGGAGGAGTCATTACAAACTTAGCTCCTTCAAATTCAGGTTTTTCATAATAGCTATAGTCTAAAAATAGATATTGCGGACAGGTTTCAGCATAAACAGCAATGCCATTATCACGACCTTCTATAACTTTACGTAGTGAGTCATAGCAGCTAAGGTGAACAATATAAACAGGAGCATTAGCCATTTCTGCTAAAGCAATAGCACGGCCAGTTCCTTCGGCTTCGGCTTTAGTAGGACGACTAAGAGCATGATATTTTGGTGCTGTGCGGCCTTCGGCTAATGCACGTTTGACCAAAACATCAATCACTACTCCGTTTTCTGCGTGCATACAAATAAGCCCGCCAGCCTCAGAAGCAGTGGTCATTGCCTTAAAAATAGTGCCATCATCTACTAAAAACACTCCTGGGTAAGCCATAAATAGCTTAAAGCTACTTACACCTTGTCTAATTAACTCTTTAATTTCTGGCAATCGACTATCAGGTAAATCTGTGCAAATCATATGGAATGCATAATCAATAGCTGCTTTGCCTTCTGCTTTAGCAAACCACACATCTAAAGCCTGATTAAGGGCTTGACCGTGGGATTGTACGGCAAAATCAATTATTGTAGTTGTTCCTCCAAAGGCTGCTGCGATTGTTCCTGTACGAAAATCATCTGAGGAAGATGTTCCACCAAAAGGCAAATCCATATGTGTATGAGGATCAATACCTCCAGGAATAACATAGCGATTACTAGCATCTATTACTTTGTCGGCCTCTATATCAATTTTACGAGCAATCATAGAAATTGTACCGTCTTCAATAAGTAAGTCGGCATTGTAATCATCTACTGCTGTGATAATTCGACCATTTTTTATTAATGTTTTCACGAACCCTCCTTAAGGTTTGGCACCCTAGTGCATAAGATTATGGCTGATTTGAAAGAAAGCCTGTTAAAAACGGTAATTTTTTGTCAGAAAAAGGTAAGACTTGCTTGATAATTTTTAAGTTGACAATAATATCACATTTTGTGCTTTACTGTGATTGATTAGATATTTTGTTTTTCTGAAAAAGAACCTAGTAGGTTAAGATTTGAACTATGAATGATGAAATGCTA
>JAHFUF010000554.1 GCA_023265235.1 Blastocatellia bacterium | reverse complement strand
AGTTAGAAATAGATAGGTGCTGCCCTTCTCTATAACGGCGCAGGCCAGGACAAGGGTGGCGGGTAAGTGGCATCACCTGTATTAGCCCTAGTCCATTACGTTTTCAATGTGGTCGCTCTCACGGGGCAAGGACTGCCGAAATCGATTACACTGGCTTGTACTAAGATCATCAAGTAACCACAGGAAGTCACAGGTTTCGTCCAAAGAAGCCTCTGCTCTTCAGCGCATGCGGAGTGTCACGTTAAGGTTGTCTAAGTGTAATTTTAGCTAATTGTTAAAATTAAACTAAAGCGTGGAATTATGTCCTTAGAATTTGGAGTGGAGTTTAGTTGTACTGTTAGACGGCGTTATGGTGAGCAAGCCTTACGTGAGTTAGCGCGTGCTGCAAGCATTAATGCTCGTTTTGTTGATCTATGTATTAAGTCTGAGCAACCACCAACTCCAGAAATGGTGGGTTTTGTAGAGCAATTTAGCGATAAACTCCAAAAAATAGAAGAGATTTTACCTTTTTGTAAACACTGTCCTGCTAACTTAAGTAATAACCAATATCCTGTTTTAGGTGAGACTATTGGGTGTTTAGGGCGTGTAACCTATCCAATTGATGCTCATATTGAGCATTTTTTAGCCAATCGTTTTCAACTAATTATTGACACTGTTCCTTTAGAAGACTGGCCAAGAGCCTTGCATATTTTTATGGATAGAGAATCACCTTTTGATGGGGAGGCTACAAAAAACCTAAGACGAATAGTTACTTTAGAAGGAATAAGGTTTTTTGTTTTGCGAGTTGCTATCAAACTTTGCCGCCAGGCTGCTCACTTAAGTACAGATAATATTTTTGATTTATTTGCAGGGTTTTCTACTACTGATAATGGTGCAAGTAGCTATGCTCGTGAACTGCCAGTGATGGCATTAGCAGATTATAATGAATTATTAGAAATAGTTTTTTTTAACAATTTATTGGAAGAAGAAAAAAATCGACTGATTTTAATAAGTCAATCCTTTAATCAGTATTTACGTTATGCTGAGGCTATTAAGCGTGCTGATGATCTACAAGTAAGGATATTGATTGATTAAGTGTTAAATAAAGACTGAATAAGTATTAAATAAATATTAAATAAATATTAAATAAAGACTGAATAAGTATTAAATAAATATTAGGTTTTGTTTTAAAAACTAGAAAAAATATGAAAAATATAGCTTAAGCAAATATTAGTTGTTAAGATTTAGTTCTATCATTCGATTAGTGGCATCTAATACGGCACGCACAGCTGTTTCTGTTGCTTCATCCTTTAGCTGACAAGCTCCTGTTGCAGCGCAAGAAATATCCTCTGTCGTGATATCAATTAGTACCATTATTACTTCACGGTTAATTTTTTCTAATAGCTGTCGCTCAATAAAAAGTAGTTCCATTTTTACTTTTTCTTGAGTAAGTTGATGGAGGGCATCAAGTGTGCAAAGTGCTGATAGCATTATTTTATAATCTTGTTCGTTTGGGCCAGTACGTTCACCAAAAAACTCTTTGTTTTGCCAAGATAGCTCTACACGAATAGAACAAGAATTGTCTTCTTTTTCTGTTACCAAAACACTTTTGATTTTTACTAAACGGCTTTGCCCAGGAGAGGTGCTAGATAATTTTATTTCTGAGTTTTCCATAGGTCGCGATTATGCTGTAATAAGAAGAGATTTAATATTTTCTAAAGTATAGAGAATAACAAAGAATAACAAAGAATAAAACAATAAAAAAGCCGGAGCATTTACTCCGGCTTTTAATCAAAAAGGAAAAAATCTTTTACTTGGCAGAAGCTGAGTCTACACGGAAAGTAGTAATAGCACTACTATCGGTTGTAGTACGGAATTGAACACGTACTGTTTGTCCAGCATAAGCTCCTAAGCTAAAGCTCTTGGCTGTACCATAGCTGCCAGAAGTAGCTACTTTATTTAAGTTGCTGTAAGTAGCTAAGGTAGTTAGTAATGTACCAGCAGAGTTACGCACTTCAACAAAAAGTTTGTCATATTGTGTAGTTGTAGTAGTTTCAGCAGAGGTTACATTAAGGAAGAAGCTTAATGTTGGAGAAGTTCCTGCTGGAATTGTAATTTGTTGATAAGTTTGGCCTGTTACGCTGTTAGCTGCACCAAAATATATATATCCAGTGCCAGCTTGTGGGAAGTTACCAGCTGCTGTATATAAAGCACCTGTGCCGCTTCCTACCCAAGGAGAGAGGCTAGTTTCAAAACCACCGTTGGTAAGTAAGTCATTGCCAGGAGGAGGAGGTGGTGGTGGTGCTGTACAACTTGTACCTACGCCAACCATAGACCAAGCTTGACAAACTGCGTTGTAGTTAGTACTACCAGTACCATAAATAGCAGCAGCAGCATTTAATGTTGCAGTGCGAGCACCAGCAAAATTTGTGCTAGAAGTCATAAAAGCAGTAAGGGCTTTATACCAAATTAGTTGTGCTGCATCAGCACCAATACCAGTCATTGTACCACCAAGGTGATGTGAGCCACCTTTAGCAACTAAGTGAAAAGCTTTATTAGCAATACCAGAGTTGATGTGTACACCACCGCTATCAGAAGAACCAGTATAGCGTTCACTGTAGTGATCTGGGTCATCATCAGAAGTAAATCCACCATTACTTGCTAAGTGTGGATTATCCATATAGCGTAGTGCGTCGCCAGTTCCATTAGCAGGAGTGAAGCATTCTTCACCAATTTTATAAGTATTAGCGCTCTCACCATTAACATAGCGATCAACCATTACGCCAAATACGTCAGACATTGATTCATTTAAAGCTCCAGATTCACCAGCGTAGGTTAAATTTGCAGTACGTTCAGTAACACCGTGGGTTAGTTCGTGACCGCAAATATCTACTGTGGTGAGTGAGCTAAAAGTTGAACCATCGCCATCACCAAAAGTCATATATTGACCATTCCAGAATGCATTGTTGTAATTTGAGCTATAGTGAACCCTAGAACCAATCAAACCAGTAACACCATCAATTGAAGTAGTTGAAGCAGGGCCGCCATTTCCGTCAATACCATTGCGACCGTGGACATTTTTGTAATAATCATAAGTTGCGGCTGTACCATAATGAGCATCAACTATAGCTTTTTGATTAGTGGCATTCCAAACATTATCTGTGTCAGTAGCACGAGAAAGACTATTTGTAGTGTTTTTATAATCAAATGTGCCGAGCTTGCGGTTAACATCTTCCATATAAAAGGTTGCGCCATTTTGAAAAGCAGTGAAAGATAGGTTGCCGTAGTAAGTGGAAGTACCAGTACCAGTTACGCTAGCAGTTTGGAGGTTATTGTATTCCCAAACTTTTTGGCCATTGTGAGCATCGATAAAATAAACGGGCATTGCTGTATCTTGAGTACCATCAATGCGCTCAAGTTGAATGCGATATACTAAATGATCTTTACCTTTACGACGTAGAACAAACATATCTATTTTTGGCTCAGCAGTTAAACAATCAGTACAACCATAAGCTTCAGTAGCTTTATTTAAGGCTTCTGTTTTGGAAAGAGTTGCTTCTGTGTTAACACTGACTTTAGAGACTAAAGAATCAGTTATATTAAAAAGTGATCCATCAGAGTTAAGGTGAACAATTGTCTCGCCACCAAATACTGGGACACCATTAAATGTTTGTTGCATTTTTGTGTGAGCCATTGAAAGGTCATCAACAGATACGTTGCTGACTTTTAGGTCTTTCGCGCTATCAATGCCATATGGAGAAACATATTTGGCAAGATATTCATAGCTCATGCTTTTAGCAGCACTTAATTCTTTCTGAGTGCCTTTGTTAAAAACTTTACGATTTGCTTGAGTTCCAGTGTTTAGTGCAAAAATAGCGACGAACAATCCGAAGAAAAATAGTGTTAGATATGTATACCTACGCATTGTAATTTTACTCCTACTTTTTTGAGGTTATTGATAGATTTGATTTGCGTTCTCGCTAACAGCAAAATTTGTGCCATATAGGTTTTTGTATTTGATTTTATAGAACATATTATAAATACTGGTTTAGTAAGTAGTGTATTCTCAATAGATTATATATAGATTTTGTTTAATAAGATCTTTTGCTGTAGGTAGAGAGAGGGGAAGTTTATTGTTACTAATTTTCTGTATATTTGGTATGCAGAGTGTAAACATTTTTTGCTAA
>JAHFUF010000049.1 GCA_023265235.1 Blastocatellia bacterium | reverse complement strand
AGATGCTTATGCCACTATAAAGGTTTTGCATAAGTATTCACCTAATAAAAGAATTTGGGTAGCAGTTAATAATGTAACTGATTCTCATGAAGCAGAAGAAGTGTTTGAGCAATTGTCTAAAACATCTCTTTGTTTTCTAAAACATAAAATAGAGTACTTAGGAGCAATACCTCGTGATCCTGAGTTACTTAAAGCAGTAAAAAGCCAAATACCTGTGGTTGAATATTCTTCTACTCTTCCTAGTAGTCGTTCATTTAGGATAATTGCTAGACGTTTGCATTTAATGCTTGGTATGAGTAGCAAAACGCCATCTTTTCTTGGGCGTTCTTTAACTGAGCCAAACCTTTTTGAGATAATGAATGAGGGAATATGCTAAAAACTAATAGTTATAACTCTTATCGCGCACAATTGACTTTAGACCAACGTAACACGCTTGTTGAAAACCATTTGTCTCAAATAAGATTTATTGCTGAAAGAATTGCTGTACGTCTACCATTTAGAGTAGAAATCCATGAATTAATCAACGTTGGTGTTTTAGGTTTGTTAGATGCTGTTGATAAATATGACCCTAGTCGAGGAGTTCAATTTAAAACCTATGCTGAACTACGAGTTAAGGGAGCAATTTTAGATAGTTTAAGAGAACAAGACTGGGCACCACGCTCTCTAAGACGTAAAGGGAGAGAAGTACAAAGTGCTTATGCACAGATTGAAAAAAAACAAGGTCGTCCTGCTACAGAAGAAGAGGTTTCTCAAGCCTTAAATATCCCTCTAATAGAATTTCAAGGTTTGTTAAATGAGCTACATTGTTTATCTTTTGCCGATTTAGACAGTGAAAATGATGGCTTAAAACGACAAATCTCTAACACCTTAAACAAACTACCATTGCTTTTATATGAACAAAAAGAACTAAGGCAAAAGCTTACTGATGCAATTGATAGACTACCTGATCGCGAAAGACAAGTTGTTGCTCTTTATTATGTTGAAGAGTTAACAATGAAAGAAATAGGGCTAGTTTTAGATATTACTGAATCAAGGGTTTCTCAGTTGCATACACAAGCAATACTAAAGTTACGTAGTGTTTTAGCTGTTTATGCAAACAATTAATTTTATCTAATAACCTTCAATTGCTAGGTTTTAGTAGCTAGGGACTAGGGGCAAATGTTATGGAAAACTCAACGGATCAGGCAACAGAAAAAACAACAGAAAAAACAACAGAAAAACCTCTTTTGACTAAAGAAGAATTGGCAAGTTTTCTACCAAATAGAAACACTGGAAGAACTCAAAAACAAGCCATTCCTTATAATTTTTCTTGTCCAAACCGAATTTCTAAAGAGCAGTTACGCTCTTTATATTTATTACATGATACTTTTGCCAAAAATTTAAGTACTTCGCTACCACTGTTTTTAAGAGTAGGTGCTAGTGTTTCGCTTTCATCACTCGACCAACAAACCTATGTAGAATATCTAAGGCTTTTAACAGACCCTACAGTAGCTTTTACTATATCAATGAGTCCTCTATCAGGAGTCGCAATACTAGAAGTAAATCCTACCTTGGCGTTTTCAATAATTGATCAGCAACTGGGTGGCTCTGGTAAGCCTTTAGTAGAAAACCGAAGTATCACAGAAATAGAAAAACGTATTTTAGAAGATTTTATAAAGCTGATAGTAGAGTGTCTAAAATTTACTTGGCAGCAAATATTAGATATTCGTTTTCAAGTAGTAAGTTGTGAAACTTCACCTCAATTACTACAAATAGTAGCTCCTAATGAAGCTGTGTTAACCGCTATTTATAATGTTCAAATCGCAGAGGTTCAGGCATCCATAACTATATGTTTACCAATAATAAATTTAGAAAGCATAATGCAGAAGTTTAATCAAACTTCTTATAGTCAAACAAAAAACGTTTCTGCACTAGAAACCAGAGCAATACTAGATAATTTATCAAAAATACAACTTCCTATTACAGCAGAGCTATATGGAACAAAAGCAAAACTAAATGAATTAACAAAACTTGCTCCAGGAGATTTTATTCGCCTAGATGTACCAGCAAACAAGTCTATTAATTTGGCTATTGCTGGAGTTACCAAATTTAATGGTGAAATAGTAAACCACAATAGCCGTATTGCCTTTTGTGTAAAAGGTTCTACACAAAAAAACTAAGAAAAAAGGCTAAGAAAAAAGCTAAGAGTTAGGAGTAGATTTATGTCAGACGTAGCAGCAACTATAGCAACAGATACAATACCATCTCCATTTATACCAGCAAAGCCAGAAGAAAATAGCTTAAATAGTCTTAAACGGCTACTGGATATAGAAATAGATATTGTTGTGCGATTTGGTAGTACAAAAATGCATTTAGCAGAGATTCTTAAAATAGGTAGCGGCTCAATAATAGAATTGGATAGAACTGTTGATGAACCAGTAGAGTTGTTAGTTAATGGCCATCTTTTAGCACGAGGACAAGTAGTTGTAATCAATGGCTATTATGGTGTGAAAATAACAGAAGTGGTTTCTGCTTTTGAAAAAACTACATCAATTTTTTAAGGAGGAAATATGGAACTAAGTCCCCTTTTTATTACAATAATTAATGCAACTGCAACAATAAGCTCTTTAGGGATAGTTGTTATTTTAAGCTTAAGGCTTCGTGAACAAAAAAAACTCACTTTATCACAAATAGTGGATTTAGAGATTAAACTAAACCAATATCGCCAAGACATGGAAGGGCTTAATAAAAAAGATGTTGAGCAGGCTGGGAAAATTACTTGGCTAGAATCTAGAGTTCGTACTGGTACAGCAAAAGAGGAAAGTTTTGAAAGTAGCTTAAATACCTCTAATACTCCAGCAAAACTAAGTTTAACAGAAAGACGACATCGAATTTTATCTTTAGCTAGACGCGGTTTAGACACAAACACTATTTCTACAATGTTAGGTACACCTCACGGTGAAGTAGAATTAGTTATAGGTTTAAGTCGTGCTATTTAATACCCCCTTAAATTAAGCCCCAAAAGGGGCTTTTGATAATAACCCAGTCCTTTAGGGCTGGGTCTGATAGGGTTGTGCCTAGGTTGTGGGTTTTAAGGAGTAGTTATGGATCATGGGTTATATACAGCTTATTTAGGTATGCGCTCACGGCAAAAGGCTTTGGATGTAATAGCTAATAATATAGCTAATGCTTCCAATAGCGGGTTTAAGGCAGAAAGAGTGATTTATCAATCAGTGGAATCATCTGAAATTGGGGCAAGAGTAGCAATGTTGCCTAACAAACCATCTGTAAATAACCAGCAAAACCCTGATCCAACATTTGCTAGTTCTCATGGAAGGGAAGTTGGGTTAGTTGCAGGTACAGTAGCCGATTTTTCTGCTGGCACAGTACGTCAAACCGGGCGGTCACTTGATGTTGCTCTATCTGGTGATGGTATGTTGGTAGTACAAACCAGTCAGGGAGAACGCTACACACGTGCTGGAACATTAGAAATAAATAGCGATGGTCAATTGGTTACAACAGGCGGGGATTTAGTAGTAGGACAAAAAGGTGCTATTACTCTGCCTAATACAGAGGTTTCTATTAGTGAAAATGGAACAATTTCTACTGCTGGACAAGAGATAGATAAATTAAAAATAGTTCGTTTTGACAACCCCACAGAAGCTTTATATAAAGAAGGAAGAAATCTTTTTGCTGCTACAGAATCACCAAAAACAGATAATTCAACTAGGGTTGTTCAAAATTCTTTAGAAATGTCAAATGTTGATACAATGAATGAAATGGCCGCAATGTTGCATAACTCTAGAGAGTTTGATTCTTTGCAACGCTCAATTACAACAATGATGAATGATATAGGTCGTAAAGTCGCTAATGAATTAGGGCGCATTTAAATTCTTTTGCCCTATTTAAGGGCAATTAATAGCTCTGAGATTTATCTCTCTGGGCATAGTTAATGTGATTTGGAGGATAAAAAATGAGTCAAGCTTTATACACTGCTGCAACTGGAATGAATGCCCAACAACTAAACTTAGATAATATAGCTAATAATATAGCTAATTCTTCTACAGTAGGGTTTAAGCGTTCTCGATTAGAGTTTCAAGATATACTTTATCAAAACCTACGTGTTCCTGGTGGTGCTTCAACCTCTTCTACCCCTTTGCCTGTAGGTTTACAAATAGGTTTAGGCTCTCGTGCTATTTCATCAGAAAGAATTTTTCTACAAGGGGATTTTAGACAAACAGACAATCCCTTAGATATGGTGATTGAAGGAAATGGATTTTTTCAAGTACGTTTAGCTAACGGAGATTTGGCTTATACTCGTGCTGGATCTTTTCACTTAAATTCCCAAGGTCAAGTTGTAACTGCTAGCGGTGAACTACTAGAACCAGCTATTACCATTCCTAATAATGCTACTTCATTATCTATTGGTACTGATGGCTCAGTTAGTGTTACTCAACCTGGTCAAGCTAATGCACAAATAGTAGGACAAATTCAAGTTGCTAGTTTTGCTAATCCAGCAGGACTAGAAGCACTTGGACGTAATTTATTTAAGGAAACCTCTGCTAGTGGTACAGCCACAGTAGGTAGTCCAGACTCTGATGGGCTAGGTCGTATTAACCAAGGCTTTATTGAAGGTTCAAATGTAAGTGTAGTTGAAGAATTGGTTGGAATGATTGCAGCACAAAGAGCTTATGAGACTAATTCAAAAGTAATTTCTGCGGCAGACCGTATGTTAGGCACAATTAATCAGGTGATATCCTAATGTATAAATATATTTATTTACTTTTGTTTATCTTTTTTATTGCTATAGATAGCTTTGCACAAACAAGCCAATTGACAGTAATTAGACTAGCTACAGAGGTTACTGTTAATAAAGACAAATTAAAACTAGGTGAAATAGCAGAAATAGTTGGTTCAGAAGAAATTATTATAGAGACATTAGAAAATGTTTCTTTAGGTTATTCCCCACAAGTTGGAACAGTAAGAGAGGTTTCAAGAGATAAAATAAAACTGGCGATAGCAACTGTTAGGCTACCTAACAATCAAATACAGCTAGATATGCCTGATACCATTCTTATACGTCGTGCTAGCCAGGTAATTGATTTAGAATTAATACGCCAAGAAGTAGAAAAAGTAACTCTATCTGGTTTAGAAGCCAGTGGTGCAACTGCTAGATTAGTACGCTTAGACCTACCACCAGAAATCATTGTTGCTGCTGGTGAAGTAAAAATAAAAGTTATTGTCCCAGCAGTAAGAAACATTTTTGCTCCATTTGTAGTTTTAATAGAAATTTGGGTAGATGAAGTGTTAGTCCGTAGATTAAGTAGTAACTCAGAAATAGAAGCCTATACACAAGTAGTCATTGCTAAAAAAAATATTAAAGCAGGTACAAAACTACTTATAGAAGATATAAGCATTGAACCAATACGTCTTAAATACCCTATTAATCAATATATTCGTGATTTAAAAGCCCTACGAGGCTTTTCTCTTGCTAAAAATATATCTACAGACGAACCAATATTAGTAGGTAATATTATGGCTTCAATTGTAATTAAACAAGGAGATCTTGTACGGGTTATTGCTACTAATGAAAAACTAGTAATTCAAGTTAAAGCAGAAGCTATTACTGCTGGTCGTATTGGAGACAAAATTAAGATTAAAAGTACTCTCTCAGACGCTTTAATTGATGCCATAGTAGTAGACGAGGGGGTAGTGAAAGTGAGCTTTTAAGATGAAAAAATTTAGTTTGATTTTTATTGTTTTACTCTTAGTGATGAGCTACCCAGATAATACTTGGGCAGATAAAAAAAAGAAAAAAACTTTTCAACCTCCACCTCCGCCAACCAAACCAGACAATGGCTCGCTCTTTAGTGATTCTGCCCGTAATACTGAAATTCTAATAGACCTTAAGCCCAGGCAAATAGGGGATATAGTTTTTATTGATGTAGCAGAGTCTAATAGTGCTAGTGTTTCATCATCAGCAAAACACTCTCGTGAATCAGGTTCTTTAGGAGGGGCATTACTTGCTGCTGCTCCTGTTCCTCCTGTATATGTTGCCGCCGCAGGAGGGCTTACTGGTGCATTAAGTTCTCGTAAATACGATGGTAAAGGCTCAACAGAACGTAGCAGCCAGCTACGCGCCCGTGTTGCAGCCCGTGTTGTAGAAGTGATGCCAAATGGTGATTTAAGAATAGAAGCAGAAAAACGAACAAAAATTAATAAAGAGACAGAAAAACTTGTTTTATCTGGTTATGTTCGTACACGAGATATTTCTAATGAAAATGCAGTTGCTAGTTCATCTGTAGCAGACCTTAAAGTTACCCTTAATGGCAAGGGAATTGCTTCTACTGATAATGGCCCTGGTTGGTTAATCAGATTAATAGAAAAGTATTCTCCTTTTTAACAATTATGAAAAATATATTTCTCTCTACACTAATCATTTTTGTTGTGCATTTGGCTTGTTTTGCCCAGGCTGAAACCCCTGCTAGCCTAATATCAAACCCAACATCAAACCCAACATCAAACCCAACATCAAACCCAACATCAACCGCAACAAATCCAGTTACTCAAAAAGATGTTATTACAGCAAAGGCTTCTGTCTTTAGTGACGATCTTTTGACAGTACGTGTCAAAGATGTGGCAACTATTGAAGGTGTTCGTGACAATTATTTGATTGGTTATGGTTTAGTTATAGGTCTTAACCGTACTGGAGACAAAGTTCAACAAAATCTTTATACTCGCCAAACTCTACAGAATGTGCTGGAAAGAATGGGGATATCCATACGTGCTGAAAGCTTAAAGCCAGAAAACATTGCTACTGTTTTATTAACAGCAACACTTCCTCCTTTTGTTCATCAAGGCACGAAAATTGATATAACAGTTTCTACAATTGGAGATGCCAAATCTTTAGCAGGTGGAACATTAGTATTATCTCCATTAAAAGGCGTTGACGGTCAAATCTATGCCTTAGCTCAAGGGCCACTTTCAATTGGGGGCATTTCTGCTGGTGGGCGAGGTAGTTCAATAGATGTCAATCACCCTACTGTAGGACGTATTCCTAATGGCGCGACTGTGGAACGTACTGTAAGCGCGGATTTTACTGCCGCAGGAGTAATAAAGTTAAGTTTGCGAGAGCAAGATTTTACCACAGCAGCTAGAGTTCAAGAGGTAATTAATAAAAACTTTGGAGAATATGCTCAAGCTTTAGATGGGCGCAATATTACTGTCTATATACCTGCTGAATGGCGTACTAACAAAATTGGCTTTATTTCTAAACTTGAGTCATTGCGATTACAAGTAGATACAATAGCAAAAGTTGTAATTAATGAGCGTACAGGAACAATAGTAATGGGACGTAATGTTAGATTGTCTTCTGTAGCAATTTCTCAAGGTGGAGTAACAGTTCAAATTAATAATGAAACAGAGGTTTCTCAGCCTAACCCTCTTTCAAATGGTAGTACTGTAGTTGTACCAAAAACAAGTGTAACGGTTGAAGAGAAAAAAGCTAAATCAATTGTTTTACAAGATGGTGCAACAGTGGATGAAGTTGTTAGAGGTTTGCGAGCAGTTGGTGTTACAACTAGTAATATTATCAGTATCTTACAGGCAATAAAATCAGCAGGCGCATTAAACGCAGACCTAGAAATACAATAGAAATATAATAGAAAGGAGTTTGTTGGTAACAAACTTAACAAATTTAGTTACTAGCACAGTTTTTATGCTAACAGTAAATTTATCTGAAATTCCAGAAAGTATAAGCCTAAAAAAATCACAACAAACCCTTACATCAAAAGAAACTCCTGCTAATGCTGCTAGTCAAGTAGCAAGAGAGTTTGAGTCTTTACTGTTAACACAAATAACTTCTTCTTTACGTACAAAACCTGATGATGGAGATGATCAAAACAGTGACAATTCAAGTGTAGATTTGTCTCAACAACTAATAGCAGAACAAATGGCACAAGTAATTGCTAAAAACGGTGGAGTAGGGCTAGTAGATGTGTTGATGAAACAATTAGAAAAACAAAAACAAGGTTTAGCTACTAAAGAAAACTCTTTGCAAAACCTAGTTAAAGAAAATATTAATAATAAAGTTAATCAGGAAGAGAGAATAACTAGACCAAGAAGGATTTTTGAGCTTCCTACTAATGAAAAACCTTCAGCAAATTTGGTGGTAAGACCACACAATCCATTATCAGTAAAAACTAATAGTGTTGTATTACCTAATCAGGTAAGTTCTACAAAAGAGTTAGACCAAATTATCTTAGAAGCTAGTAAACGTCATGGAGTAGATCCTTATTTGGTTGCAGCAGTAGTTGCGCAAGAATCATCAGGAAGACAATTTGTAGTGTCTAATAAAGGTGCTGTTGGTTATATGCAACTACTTCCTGCTACATTTCGTGAGTTTGGCGGGAATGGTAACATTTTTGATGCTCGTAATAATATTAATGCGGGAGTTGCTTATATAAAATTTCTCTCAGATAAATATAACGGGGATATAGACAAAGTTTTAGCTGGCTATAACGCTGGGCCAGCAAATGTAAATAAACATGGTGGAATTCCTCCGTTTCCAGAAACTATGCATTTTGTAGCATCAGTAAAAAACCGACAAAATCAATTAACTGCTAAAAATGAACTAACTAGTCTACTAGCTAAAAATGTAAACAATGTAAAGAATGTAAACCAACAAAACCAACAAAATATTTCTATACAATCAGTAAATACTAGTAGTAAAAACAATAGTATTACAGCCCAAAACGCTTTACTCAAAACCACTTCTAGTCACTTATCAAAAGCTACTGCTACTACTACTGAAAAAGAAGTCCTACATCTTCCAGTAGAAGGAAAGGTTAGTTCAAATTTTGGTAGTCCACGAGTTAACAGAACTCATAAAGGTGTAGACATTGCTGTTAGCCGTGGGACAACCATTGAAGCTGCTAATGATGGAGAAGTAGTTTTTTCTGGCTGGCAAAAAGGCTATGGAAAAACCCTAGTAATACAGCATAAAGATGGTCGGTTAACTCGTTATGCTCACGCAGAGGATTTATTTGTTTCCAAAGGCGAAAAAGTAAATATAGGGCAAAAGATTGCCACAGTTGGTTCAACAGGTAATTCTACTGGCCCACACTTACATTTTGAAGTAATTGAAGATGGTAAAGCTGTAAACCCTTTATTAGTTGCTAAGGCTAAAGTTATTGCTCCTAGTAATACTAATAATGCTAGCAGTACTAATATTGCTAGTAGTGTTAATAATACAGCCTCTAGCTCGGTTATTAACAATGTAAAAAAACAAGAGGGAAAATTTTTAACCCTTGCCACAGTTTTACCAATAATCCCATAACCTCTTACCCACGGCTAAAACAGTGGGTTATAAAATTTAGGTCTAATTAAATAGGAGTGCTTTTATGAGTTTTAATCCTATCATAGGAAGTAAACCGTTACTTGCTTCAAATGCAACAAATACAACAAATGGAGCGTCACCAGCAAAAAATAATGCTCCAGATAAAGAGACTTTTTTGAAACTACTAGTAGCCCAACTAAAAAACCAAGATCCACTTGCACCACAAGACGGAGCACAATTTGTTGCGCAGTTGGCACAATTTAGCTCATTAGATCAATTAATTAATATTAACCAGCAGTTGGGAGAACTATTGAGCAAAAAGTAATTAAATATAGATGGAATTTACTACGCTAACTTATTAGTTCTAAAATCTATGGGCTTATTTTAACCCCATCAATATTGCAGGAGGTAAATAATATGTCACTTTCTTTTTCTACGGCTCTTTCAGGATTAAAGGCTAGTTCTAATGCATTAGGAGTTACTGGTAATAATATTGCTAATGCCAATACAGTGGGCTATAAGAGTCAAGCTATTTCTTTTGCTTCACTGTTTTTTAGTTCATTAAATAGTGCTGGTGGTCTACCTCTACAAGTAGGTGATGGGGTTACTACGTCATTGATTTCCAGAGATTTTTCTCAAGGTAATGTTACATCTTCTAACACACCTACTAACCTAGCAATACAAGGTAATGGTTATTTTGTAGTAAAAGACTCTAATGGAATACAAAGCTATAGCCGTGCTGGTAACTTTACACTTGATAAAGATGGCTTTCTTACCGCTCCAACAGGAGAAAAAGTTCAAGGCTATGGCGCAGTAAATGGAGCAGTTCCAGCCGATGCTGCATTAGAAGCTTTGAAAGTACCAATAGGATCTACTCTAGAACCACAAGTAACTTCAGATGTAACCTTAAAAGCTAACCTTAACGCGGCTGACCCTGTGGGTACAAAATTTACTACCTCTGTGCAAGTATTTGATTCTTTAGGAGTTTCTCATACGCTTAACTTGACTTATGCAAAAACAGCAAACCAAGCATACACAGTAACAGCAGACTTAGATGGTGATGCGGCTATGGCAAGCTCAAACACGTTAATGTTTGATTCTAATGGAAAACTGACCTCTCCAGCTGCACCTGGTCAGATAAGTATTACACCAGATCAAACCAAACTAAACGGAGCAACCTTACCTAGTATTAACGTTAATCTTTATCAACCAGATGGCACATCGAATGTCACTAATTTTGCAGCTAATTCTAGTGTTAGTAGCACCAATCAAAATGGTTTTGCCGCAGGTACAATTAATGGGCTAGCTATTGATGGTACTGGCACATTAGTTGCTACTTTTACTAATGGTCAAACAAAACCAATAGGTCAAGTAGCTTTAGCAGTTTTTAATTCACAAGACGGATTAAAAAATGCCAGCAATAACCTTTATATTGAAACTTTGGCTTCTGGGCCTCCTTCAATAGGTAGGCCAGCAACAGGAGGCCGTGGTGCAGTAGTTGGTAATGCTTTAGAGCAAAGTAACGTAGATATTGCAACTGAGTTTACTAATTTAATAGTTGCCCAACGTAGTTTTCAAGCAAATTCAAAAGTTATTACCACTTTTAATCAAACTTTACAGGATTTATTGCAAATTATTTAAGGGCTTAGATAAGACTAAAAAATATTGGTTTTACTTAAAAGAAAAAAATTTAAGTATTTTGTTTGTTCTGTCGATAAGCATAAGCGACTTCTATCTTAAAATTATGTCTGCAAATGCATATGTAGTTGGAGAAACGTTTATGTCTTTACAATCATTGCCTAAGAGTCAAGTAGAAAGCCAATATTTTGTTTGTGATAACTTAATTAAGACGATTTTAGTTGTAGATGATAACCTGCAAATATTAGAAATGCTTGACTTAGTACTAACCGATGCTGGTTATAATGTTAAGCAAGCTTCTTCTATTGACAAAGCAATAAAAGAACTAATAACAGGGAATGTATTTGTATTATTAACAGATTTACAAATGCCTATAGCTAATGGATGGGATTTAGCAATCTTGGCGCGTCATTATAACCCAGACATTAAAATAGCTATATTAACAGGATATGATTTTTTGGCTAAACCTCCTACAGCAGGTTTAGTAGATTTAGTAATAGGCAAACCTGTTGATATTGAATTGCTAGTACAACAAATAGATACATTATAGATATAGAGTATAGGTTTATAGGTTTATAGGTTTCTATAATATGTAGCTAGCTTTTCTACAACAGGAAATTTATCCTGAGAAGGAAAATCTATGCTAGTTATTGTAGGATTATTGATTGTATTAGGTAGTGTTATAGGAGGCTACCTAATGGTAGATGGGCCATTAGGAGTACTCGTTCAACCATCAGAATTACTTGTTATTGTAGGGGCTTGTATTGGAACCGTAGTTATTGGTTCTCCAATGAAACTAGTAAGTCATATTTTTAAGCAAATTCCTGTGATTCTAAAAGGTTCTCCTTATAACAAGGATTCTTTTGCTGAACTACTAAAACTGCAATATGAAGTTTATGTGAATGTTAAAAAAGGGAGTTGGTTAGCTGTTGAACCAGATGTTTCTAACCCTGAAAGCTCTAGTATTTTTTCTAAGTACCCAGTCTTTTTATCTAATCACCATGCAAGGGATTTCTTCTGCGATGCAACAATGATGTTAGTTAATGGTGCTGCTCAAGTGGAAGAAATTGAAATGGCAATGGAAGCAGAATTAGAAACCCACCATGAAGAAGGTGCAATTGTACCAGGTATTATTAATAAGGCTTCTGATTCTATGCCAGGGCTAGGAATTGTTGCTGCTGTGCTTGGTATAGTAGTAACAATGCAACACATTGATGGCCCACCAGAAGAAATAGGCCATCACGTTGCAGCCGCCCTAGTAGGTACATTTTTGGGTTTGCTATTTTCTTATGGAATGTTAGGGCCAATAGCTACCAACCTAGAAAAAATTGTTCATGATGAAAGTAAATATTTTGCTTGTATAAAAGCTGGACTAATCGCTTTTGCTAATGGTGCTGCTCCTGCTACTGCCGTAGAGTTTGCACGTCGAACAATTTTTAGTTTTGACCGTCCTTCTAGCGCAGACCTAGACAAACAATTAAGAGAGATAAAACCCAGGTAAAAAATTATGAAACTAGAAACTGAAGAGAAAAAACCTAGACGAAGAATAGTAAAAAAAGTTAGTCATGGCGGTCATCATGGTGGAGCTTGGAAAGTAGCCTATGCAGACTTTGTTACTGCAATGATGGCCTTATTCTTAGTACTGTGGTTAGTATCACAGGGTGATCAAAAGCTTAAAGAACAAATTGCTAATTATTTTCGCTCTCCAGGGGTGTTTAGCACTATTCAAGGTGGTATTTTAGGAGGGGCAAACAAACCTAACAAAGATATAAACTCTAATAGTAACAAAGGTGAGCAAGATTCACTTAAAGAAGCAGCAGCACAGCTAAGAGAAAGGTTTTCTAAACTATCAGAATTTGCCCCTTATAATGACCAAATTAGAATAACCCTAGTAGACGATGGGCTAGTAATCCAAATTATTGATAAAGCAAACCAAGTTTCCTTTGAGTCTGGTAGCGCGCAATTGACACCAATAGTAAGTAATATCCTAAGAGAAATATCAAGCGTTATTTGTAACCTACCTAATCCAATTCAAGTAAGTGGCCACACAGATGCTCATCCTTATCCTTCTAGCCAGTATACTAACTGGGAGTTATCTACTGATCGTGCTAATGCTGCGCGGCGTTTATTAGTAGAAAACTGTGTTGAACCAACTAGGGTTAAAAAGGTTGTAGGTTATGCTGACACACAACCATTAGTTCTTGACGATCCTTTTGCTGCTGGAAATCGACGTATTAGTATTATGCTTCTTTACCAGAAAAAACAAGAGCATAGCTTTTTAGGCGGGTTAACTAAAAAGAAAACCACTTCAGAAATAGAGGGAGTCTCATCATCTGAATAATTATTTGGCCAAGGCCAAAATTTGGTACTCAACGCTTTTTGGATATCATAGAAATCTGCAACTAATAATCTTCTTCCAGTTGTCGGCGCGCCGACAACTGGTTCAATGCCTTTAGACATCATAGGAATCTGCCGAGCGTGCCTCCTGTTATACACATTTTCTTATAGTTACAAAGCTCTTTGCCAGAAGGTCTATAGAGGTACTATAAACACTTTGAATGGCAAAGTTTACCCATTTGTCACCATCTCCCTCTTTTTCTATTTCAGAATGTAGCCTTCTACCAGCAAAAACGACAGCATCAGCAACAAACAAATATTCAATATTTTCCAAGTAGAAAAGCTAAGTAGAAAAGCTGTTCACAATAGGCTAGTGCATGTATAGGATTTGTCTTGCTAGCAGGTGTTACTTTAGAGATTTTCTTTGATAAACATAAGCTAAGATTTGAGCTACAGCGCGAAAGAATTCTGTAGGAATACTTTGACCTACTTCTACTTCTTTATATAATGCGCGAGCTAGTGGAGGCTCTTCTACAATACTAATATCATTCTCTATAGCAATCTCTCGTATTCGTTTAGCTAAAAGGTCTGCTCCTTTAGCAATTACTTTTGGAGCAGCAAAGTTTTCTCTGTCATATTGTAGAGCAACTGCAAAGTGTGTTGGGTTAGTAATAACAACATCTGCATTAAGTAGATCTTTGAGGGAACGTTGTTGGACTAATGCGCGGGCAGCACGGCGACGTTGG
>JAHFUF010000048.1:9907-14098 GCA_023265235.1 Blastocatellia bacterium | reverse complement strand
TTGGTGAAAGGAATGTGACCATAGGGGCTTGAGTATCACCAGTCTGACCGCCACCTTTTGTAATAGAGAAGTTACCAGTAGTAGAATTAGCTCGTCTTGCTCCTAGGTCTACTGTGCTAACCCGAATTTGTACTTTGTTTAGGATTTCAATGTCTGGTACTTGCCAAACGAATTCTTGTACATCTGCTGGTAGCATTTCAGCTTTAGGAATTGGATTAAATGTGCTACCGCCATCTGTGGAAAGCTCTACTCTATGGCTCGCTATAGAGTAAGATTGCGGTGCTACTGATGTATTCCATGTAATTGTAAGCGGTTGATTCGGCATCACCTGTTGATTAGTCGATGGTGATAGGGTTGCGAGTGATGGTGGTTGGCCTATTGAGAAATCACCAGCTAAGGCTATTCCTAGAGAGTAACCATCATTGGAATTAACAAGGTCTTGCCCAGACAACAAGAAAGCCTGTGTCTCTACATCAATAACAGACCTACCTAAGAAATCACTTACGTAAATTAAGCGTCGATCTGTAGAAGCCTTTATGCTTTGTATATTTCCAATTCTTGTATTTAATATTTTGATAGGTTTATTTGATTCGGAAGATAAATCTAAAACGTATATATTGCGTCCATTTATTTCACTAATATAAATAAATTTTGGGGCAGTAAACAAAACTTGTAGACGACCAGATGAAGATTTGTTATCTATATTAAAAGTATTGATGACACGCAAAGATTGAGTATCAATTACTAAAATAGAATTTTTTCTTGCAAGACATAAAAGACTACCATCAGGAGAAATAGCTAACTCCCCTATTTTTGGGAACGTTGAAATGAATCCCGGTAGGTTATTGATTGTTGCTATAGGGCTTGGTTTGTTTATATCAAAGGCCATTATTTTAGTATCTAGAGAAATATAAAAGCGACTACCATCAGAGCTAAATACAATATCTTCAGCATCTGATCCAATAGAAAAACTTTTTTCTTCTTGAAAGCTTTCTGTATTGAGAAAAGATATTTTTTTGTCATCTTTAAATAAAATACATATATGTCCGTTTGGTGCTAATTTGATATTAGTGATATTTTTTTCAGGAAATAACTCTTGTTTGAAAAATCCCCCTACTAGATCTACTACAGCTAAACCTTTAGGCGAAAAATTACTTGAAAATCGGGTAATAAAAGCCCATTTTTTATTTAAGGAAACTTCGGCCGTATATCCTCCGTCACCAAAGGAAATTTGGTCTACTTGCTTTAATGTTTCTGCGTTTATCAGAGATAGGGTACCGCTACCTCCATTTGGATTAGAGTTTATAATCCTATATACTAAAGGGTTACTAGGTTCTTGGGCTTCCGCTTTTATAATTATTAATAAAAGCAGTAGCAGACTAGGTAATATAATATGACCGTGTTTGTTTTTCATAAATTTTAATAATGTAAGTAGTTTCTCATCGTTAATAGTAGCCGGACAAGTATGCCCTGTCAATTAGATTTTTCAGGGTTTCTAACTTTTTCTTGTTAAAGTGAGTTAGAAATGGTTAAAATTGTAAAAAGTTTTTAAGTTTTTAAGTTTTTTCTACAATTTTATGAAAGCTAAACAGCCAAATGGTATAAGCAAATTGAATACGTCAAGTCTCAATTTGGCAAAGAAACTTTATACTTCTTTGCCAAATATATTGCGAGAAATAAGAAAACAGCTTAATGCTACTCAAGAGCAATTAGCTACAGAACTTGGTGTAGACGTTCGGACTTATAGAAGATGGGAAACTGGTGAATCTGAGCCTACTTCTATGTCAGCTTTTACTTTAGGAGTAATTTTAACGAACGCTAATGTTCTTATCGAAACAGAAATAGAAAAAACGATAAACTAGAAAATAGTTTATTGGTTTGCCGTGGAGTTATCAAAGAGCATTACAAAAAATATTCATTACAAAATTTAATTATAAGTATTCCCAAGACTCACAATCCTAACAGTCAATACAAAACTGTAACCACCTCTATCGATAATTTTCCCAGACTGCCCTGAATTTAGTGACGCACACCCAATTTGTGGTCTAGTATGGCGAGCTTTTATTGTAATAGTCTGTCCTCCGCCTGCTAACGGACAACTAATATAGACTCCATGGTCTGTACAGGTATCATTTATCCTACAATCCCCAGTAGTATAACTAGGACATGGCCCCGAACCAGCAATCCATTCAATACCGTTTTTATCTGTGTACGACGTTTGGTGACAGTACCCTAATTCATCGAGATCAACAGGGCACTGAAAAAGCGCACCACCATCGTCATTACGATCACAGAGATTACCACCACCACCAAAATCATTCGGATGGTAATTATTGCTTAGTGTTACGTCATAGTAAACGATAATACCTCTAGTTACATTTCTAAACCCTGTCGCTTCAATATCCGCTCTCACTAGCCAGTGATAATATTCCTGACGTTTAATTCCAGTTTTAGTCTTAAAGCTCTTGTTATCAATAGTTTGTTGGCCAACATAAGTGTTGGTGAGCTTGTATTCATAGCTATTTTGATTTTGGTAGATAATAGCTTTCCTTACAACCTCATTTTCACCAGTCAAAGGGGTTTTATACTCTGGATACATAGCACCCAGGAAATCGATACTCTGTCCAGTTAGTCCATTTAAACCATCTAAGATTTTTTCTGGCTCGCATAAACCAAACTGACCATCTAATTTGCCACCTTGAGGATCAATGGTTTCAGGTTGAGTTAACACTCCTTGGCATTCATACGGTGTGCTCCCCTTGCTTTTAGCAATATGATTTACTAATTGCGTCTGAACCCTTTTATACACCTCATCTACTAGCCTAGCCCTAACAGGACTAGATGTGCTCCAAGCCAAGTGTTCTGCTCTATTAATAGCAGTTCTAACCCATTGTTCTCTTAGATTTACTGCCGTTGTAATCATTGGTTCAGCTAATGCTAGCGTTCCAACGATAGCTACATAAAGCACTAATACAATCAGTGCATATCCGCTACGGTCTTTTCGTAACCTATTAACCGCAGCACTAATTTTTCTAGTTATATTACTCACATCCTTCATAGTAATCAAACTAGTAGTTTTTAGATCAGACTTTTTATTTGTTACTGAGTTATTTGTAAGTTCTGCCATAAATCTTCTCCATTCATTTGTTTTTCGCTCAAATATTTTACTTAATCTATTACTTAATCTATTACTTAATCTATTACTTTACTTACGTTTAGCTGAAATTTAACGAAATTTAATCAAATGTAAATTGCTGCAAATTCAAGTACTTACTCCAAGTTTCGTGAAACAACAGGAAAGTTTATTTTCGCACTACGATTAAAAGATTCTGTTCCTTGAGTCCCTGCCATACTGCCTGTGATTACTACATCTACCGAAAGTACATTATTTAACCAGGGCACTATTGGATTACTAGGAGTTACTACTACAGAGCCATCCACTAGCCGGTAACTAACAGTTAATGAATCCGTTTCGCCAACAATAGTTTCTTTGCCGCCATTAATGCTAAATTCACCATCACCGCTACCATTAGGCAAAACCACTCCACCATCATTTCTAATTACCTTATTACCAAACGAGTCTTTCTTTAGGTAATAAGTCACAAGATTAATTGGAGCTAATATCGCTCCATTACTGATGCTACTCACGCTACCTATCACTCCTGGAGCATTAGTAAGTGTTCCGCAACTATTATTCTGGCAAACTTCTACAATGAACTGTAGAAATTGCCTGTTTTTAACACTAGTTTTAGTTACACTAGTTAATGTCACTAGTGTAGCTACAGCCTGTTGTGTTTGACTAGATGTATCACTAAAATTAGGTGAATCTATTAGTAGCATCAATTGTCCTATCTCAAACATTTCTGGGTTAGGGATAGCTGATGATGTGCCATTGCTAGATGGATCTGGGTTAGAATCATCACCATTACCCAAATCACCTAAATCACCTTTGGTACCTTTATTTTCTTTAGCACCCAAAGCCAACCCAGACGAATTATTATTGCTAGTAGGCAATGGAACTCTAATAACTTTAGTAGTACTGGTTTGTCCAGAAACTAACTCTATGGGCAGTCTAGGTATAGTTGAGTCTGAGTAAACAACTGTAAATGCATCATTTGCATTTATTTTATAGGGAGTAACTATTCCTAATCTAATAGGTTTGTTAGTAGCACCGATTTGGATAGAACCAGC
>JAHFUF010000048.1:0-9807 GCA_023265235.1 Blastocatellia bacterium | reverse complement strand
AAAATAATCATAAATTAATATACATTTACATAACTAATTATAAATCAACTACTTACTGGCAAACCCATCGCCCTTGCTTATGATACTAGAGGATGTGATTTGATTAGTTTGAATAGCTACTATTACTACTGAAAAACTTACATCACCCAGGCTAGGGAAATCCTTAATTACTACCCACTGACGACGAAATTTAGGTTCTAGAGATTGGCTGTTATTGTTAAAAGTAGATCTGGAACAATCTAGAGGGCTGAAATCACTACCACTATCGCCTCCACTATCTCCTCCAATGTCCCCAAGACCACCTTTACCAGTTTTACTGCTAGTAATTTGACTATTATAACTAATATCTTTAGTTGTAGGGTCTATACCATGGATTGGCGATATGCCGCTTTTAATTACACAACCAGATTCATTCGTTATATCAAAATAGCCTGCTACTGGTTGTGCTGGATTAATTGATCCTGCTCGCGTTTCATCTTTTGGGATTTTAGCTAGTTCAGCACTAGCATTATTAAAAAGCTGTGTAGTTTTCTGAGATAGTAAAATATTAGTACCAACTAGTTTTTCAACAAACTTACTATTCTTTGTTGTGCTAACTGCTAAAGTCACCAAACTCCCAATAACAATCATTGACAAAATTATTGCAATCATCATTTCTATCAAGGTAAATCCGTCTGAGCTATTAAAGCTATTAAACTTATATGAATTTGATAATTCTGCACTTTTTTTAACTTTAACTTTATAACTATAATTATCAGTAAACATTGTTATTTATCTCCCTGCTTAGTTTCTTGTTTAATGTCCTGTTTGGGGAATAATTTCTGTAAATCTCGTCGGGTTTGCCAATTATTATTAATTAGCTCAGCAACATAATAGTTTCCGTCCTGAGTAATAAGGATTGTCATTGTTCTTTTTTTGCTATTGATGAAAATCGCATGAGACTCAGTTAGTCGTCCTGAAAATCTTTCAAAAGTAAAACTCTCTGATGGTGTAAAACAAAAACTATTTCCTGATACACAAATACTAGTGATTTGGCCTATTTTATTATCATCATCGCTACAACCACCCTTGCAGTTATTACTACCTGCAATTGGTGTAGTAGTAATTGTCACTCCATTGCGGGATCCAACAAGAGCTTGGTTTAGATTAAAAGTTCGTTTGCTTACATCAACACTACCTATGGTTGCTTGCTCTTTTGCTTCATAGATAGCTAATGCTAGTTCTCCCACCACTCTATCAGCACTCATGTTTAATATACCGCCACTCACTTTGATTATTACTGTTGAGAGTATTATTGCAGTAATAATTAGAACTATGATTAACTCTAGAAGTGAAAATCCATTATGGCGTTTCTTAGAGCCTTTATTATTTTTAATTTCTCTTAGTATTAGCATTAGCATTTTGCATTCCTTATATCTCTGAGTTGTGCAATTAATCTTGACTCACTTATTTAACTTGTTAAGAAACTCTCTATTACTTTCTGTTGTATCCTATGCTATATCAAACCTTGTGCCACAAATTTAGTCTCTTGTTAACACAACCACTATTACCTAATTTAACACTACAGTATTAACGCGATATTAAATTAATGTTAATGAATATTGGCTAGTGCTGTACTGATTGTCCCGTAGAATGAGATTAATAAATATCCAACTGCTACGCCAGCAATAGCTAAACAAGCTGGTTCAATCATTTTTATTAATGCATCTATTTCATTGTCTAGTTGCTCGTATAATCTGTTAGCGTAATCTGGCAGAATCTCATCAAATTTACCGCTAACCTCTGCTGATTGTAGAGTTTGATAATATTCACCTGAGAATAGCCAATGAGATAATTTTAGACTCTCAGAAAATGTTTTCCCTTGATGAAGATATTCTCTTGCTAGCTCAAATCTACGTCCCACGCTTCTGTTTTTTGTAGAGCTTGTAAGTAGTTCTAAGCAATCGTATGTAGTTAACCCGGCAGAGATTATTGTTGATATCAATGAAAAAGTTTCTGCGATGATTAATTTACCAAAAACACCTTTTATTATTGGTAGTTTAAGCTGATACTCATCCCACAAATCACTCCCAAACGCTTTCCAGAACTGCCATACCCCTACTCCTAAGCCAGCTAGTATAAATGGGAATGTGTAGTAATAGTTTTGGACAAACTCACCCATTCCAAATAATAGATTTCCCATTAACCCAAAGTGTTTGTCTAGATTTAACGCAACAAACACCTCTTTCAATGATGGTAGAATAAAGAACGCAAAACACCCTACTGCTACTACTAGAGCTACTCCAATAATTGCTGGATAGAGCATGCCTAAAAGGATTTTTTGTCTGGCAGTATCAAGCCGTTTTAAGTAATTAATAATTAGATCTAGTGTGCCTTCTTTCACAACCTGACCAGTTACCCTATCCTTTTTCCTTGTTAATCTCCCGCCTAATTCACCAGCATTTACTAACGCGCAATAGCTAGCAGAAAAAATATTAGGGAGTTTTTTCATTGCTTCATTAAGCTTTTTTCCTGATTCAAGTTCAGTAATTAAAAACTCAATCATTATTTTTAGATTGTCCTCAGATGATTTACTCATCTCAGTTAAAACCAGCATAATGGGTCTACCAGCCTCTTTTTGATCACGCAAAGCTGCTGTAAAATTAAGTAGTTGACCGCGTTTAAGCTTTAACTTTGCTAAATCTGCTGAATTAAACGTTTTAAGGGCTATTTGTTCGCTTGCTACTGGTGTATATAGTGTTCCAGACATTTTATTTATTTCTCCTAAACCAAACTATTTGAATTAATTAGCTAAATTTTGTTGTTAGTTAATTAGCTAGTACATCCTCAAAAGAGTCATAAAAGGATTTGTTTTCTAGTGAATCTAAGTGAGGTAATCCTTCCACTTCCTCATCTGGTAAACCACTTAGTACATCTAAGACTTGTTCTAGCGTTGTTTCACCTAGTAAGGCTTTTTCTAGTCCAGCATACCAAAGTGAGATAAACCCATTTTTTTGAGCCTGGAACTTCAGTTCATCACTAGTAACACCATCTACTATGAATTTACGTAGGGTTCTAGATAGTTTTAGTATCTCAAAAATAGCTGTAACCCCTCTATAACCACTACCTTGACAATTACGGCAGATATTTCCACTATTGTCTTTACCACTACCGCGGGTAAAATTAGGTTCATCGTTCCAAGCTAATTTATCAATGTATTCATTCAAGCGAGGAATTTGTTTTGCTGTATCATCATTAACCCTTACACATTCAGAGCAGACTTTTTTCACTAGTCGTTGGGAGATTATCGTGCGTAAAACATTAGAAATGTCATAAGGTGAAACTCTTAAGCTTCGTAGCCTAGCGACAACCTCACAAGCACTATTTGTATGTATTGTTGATATGACAAGATGACCTAGATTAGCCCCTTTTACTGCCATATGTGCGCTTTCATCATCCCTAATTTCACCTATGTAGAGCGTGTTTAGATCATGTCTGAGTACTGTGCTAATGTAATCTGCATATGAGCGAGCATCTTTTCCATCGACCTCTTCAACCTCTGCTTGAGTAGCAAAAGACAAATCATATTCAATAGGATCTTCTACTGTGACAAATTTACGTTTGGGATAAAGTTCAGAAAGTTCTTTTAGAAATGATATGCAACTAGTGTTTTTACCGTGATTTACTGGCCCCACAACTAAAACTAGTCCGCTTGTGAGCCGCAAGACCTCATTTCTTATTATTTCCTGTTGACGTTTTGTTAATGCGATATTGGCTAAGCTATGCTTAAAATTCTCACGATCCTGGAGTCTGATAGATATAGAAATACCTCTATCTTGTCCTGTAGGGAGAAAATTAACTCGTAGTTGGACGAGAGTTTTCTTAGTACCATACACGAGTTGAGCTTTGACTTTCCCAGTGGACATAGACCGTTCATCAGTAGACTCGCGGCCACAAATAACTTTTAGCATTCTAGGGAGTTGGCTATATACATCTAGTGATATAGGTTGGTCGTAAAGTAGAACTAAATCTCGCTCTACTCGCATCCGCACTTGCAAAAAGCCTTCTTTTACTCCATTTGTTCCTGTTTTGGTTACATAGTCAATATTTAGGTCAGTGCCATCGGCGCGTTTCATCTGACAAAGTAGTTTAGACACAAGGCTTAACATTCTATTTTGTTCTGCATCCAAGTGTGTATTGTGGCTAAAAATTAATTCTGTAGCAGTATTAGAACTAGTTTCCAGTTCAGCGATTCTAAGAGCTTGTTCACGCCTGACTTGTTCTTCGTTTTCTCTAGCCACACGAGAATTTAATCCTGAATAACTTTCATGAATATGATGTAATAAAAATTTTTCTGTAGAAGCCATAAACTCAAACTGTAAGTTGGGGTGCTGACTTCTAAGTAATTTTTCTGCCGTCCCTTTATGTATAGAATTAATGTAAGCAATCCTCAGAGTATTACCAATCAACTCGATTGGTAGTACTTGCCACTGGGCACAGAATTCACTAGAAACTAAGCGCAATACATCGTCAGAAATACTTAAAACTTTGGCTAGGCTTTGGAATAAATGAGTTTCACTAAGCCTTAGAGTAGTACTACTATTTTTATTAGTGCTATTGCTATTAGTGTTATTGCTATTATTATTACTGATACTACTATTATCATTAGAGAATATTTCGTCAGATAAATCATCTGGGTCAAAAACTGGTAAATCATCCTCGGTCTGTAAATCTTCTTCAATTACAGTTGTTAGTTTATAGCTATAATTGTTGTAACTGTTATGTTTACTATAACTATTAGCATTGCTGTTACCATTGCTGGCATTATTAGCATTGATGGAACTCTTCTGGTTGTTACCGTTGCCGTTGCTGGCATTGTTAGTATTAGTATTAGCATTAGCATTAGCATTAGCTTTACCTGTTTCTCCAAAGCTATTATTTTTAACACTAATACTGGTAGAGATAAGATTGTTATTTAGTAGTGGTGATGGTAGTGGGGTACTAGTTCTATTCAATGGTTGAGTAATAGATTTCTTTGTCTTCTTAAGGCCAATTAATCCTTTGATTTTGTCAACAATCGCTTGCATATACTCTCCTGATTCAAAATAGTTTTTACTTATTATTACTTACTGTTTTTACTTATTGTTTTGCATTTAGTTTTCCGTTATCAATGCCAAGAAAAGCACTGAAAATAATTTCACCTTTATGGGTAGTGATTTGGGTAGCTTCTTTGTTTTTCTCTTTCTCTGAAACTCGCACGCTCTCTACCAATAACACCCGCTCATGGCGAGCAAAATCTACTAGTAATTTAGCAATCTGAGATTGTTCCCCAGAGACAGTAGCTCGTACTGATACCTGTTGAAGTTGACCGACTTTTTGTTGGGTATTTTGCTGTAATGTGTTTTGTTCAAACGATTCTAGTTTTAGTCCACGGCTGTAAGCTTCTGACGAAACCCAGTCTAGGATTTTTGGTAATTCGGCTCTTTGCGGTATTAGTGGCTGAAGTAACCTATAGTCATTTTCAGCTTTTGCTGCATCAACAAGCAATTTACTATGATTGACTTCAAGGTTGGCAAGCCGGGCGTTCTCAGTTTTAATTCCGCCTAGGGTAGTCTCTTTAGCTGCTGTAGTAGCAAAAACATCATCTAGATAAAAATAGTTACTAATTAATTGCACTACTATACTTACTGTTAGTATTATTCCAATCGTGAAAATAATCTGGTTGAGCTTAGTCTTGTCTGCTTGCTGTTTTGTCTGGGTCTGTGGCTGTACTACTGTATCCATAAATTTATCTCCTAGCGGTTAAATCTATTTAATCTAATCAGTTTTTGTTTCAGTATTTTGTTGATTTTGTCGTGGTTCTTGAGTTTGAGTAGTTTCTAGTTTTTTAATAGTAGAGGGCAAAGGTGCTGCTTCTATTGAGCCGATGTAATTGGTTCTAAAAGTAAAGGTAGTTTTTTTAGGTTCAGGGTTTTGATACGTAGGTGTTACCTCTCCAAAAACTGTACTACTATTAAGTTCAGTCATATAATCACGTACTGCACTATCATCTATAGACCAGCCTTCGCCTTCAACAGTAGTTCCTGTAACCCGTACATTAGAGAGATTAACTAATCTAGGTAGACGGCTGTTTAGATTATTTAGAGTGGTGAAAACTTTTAATTGATTGGTCTTAATATCGTTTATAGCTTTTACGCGAGCCTCAATAGCAGCAACTCTAAGTTGATACTCATCATAGCTGGCTTTAATAAACTGTAGTTCTTTAGACTTTTTCTGTTCAGAAAGTATTTCTTGTTCAGTGCTAACTAGATATTGATGTGCTAGATAGATTCGGCATCCTGTCAATATCACACATAGAATTGCTCCAACTATAACTAATTGCTTTTGTTTGGCTAATATAGGGACTGTTTTATAAGCAAATTGATTAAGATTACTAGTGATTTTAGCTAAGATATTTTCTTTAACTTGCAGATTACACTCTATAGCTAATTCATTTGTTAAGTTAAGGTTCTCACTATCACTATGATTATTAAGATTAATACCTATGCCTTCTAATGCCATTGTTGCGGCGGACAGTAATATTGCTAATTTATGTGGTTCGTTAGAGATCTTTTCTGCCGTGGAAAGTTCAGTGACGCTATAGAGATTTGCCCGAAAAGGATTTAGGAGTTCTACTGTTAGAGCAAATGGTTTTAACTCATAGATGGCGTTATCTGTAGAATCTCCTGATACTATTAGATGATCATAGCTACTAATACCAAAGTTTTTATCAAGCTCTTCCTGGCTAAGTGATAGTAAAGAAATTAGTTTATTGTGATGCTCTTGTTCATCATCTTGTGTTTGGAAATCAACATTTCCTGACCAGATTAATGTTGTTTGTCTAAGCACAACTAGCTGAGCATGAGTTTGAGAGAGGTTTAGAAGCGCGCTGATGTCGTTATGATAATCAGTATAGTTTCTATAGTAAGCATAGATTTGTGCTAGTGAATCTGGGACGATAGTAGCATTTTTAATAGATTTTAGTTGCTCAATAGTTGTGTTTGAAACAGCACACAATAATGATGATTTAGGCAATTGGATATAATTAATACTATGTGTTTGTGAATCTAGTCCTTTACGTCTGACTTCATCATGCCAATTGAGATTGGTTAATGGTGTAGTAGCAAAACTAAACAAATCATCATTTTGCGGGATCACTACTAAAATAGAGTATTTTAACTTTGGGAGTTCTATTAGTAGTTCTTCAGTATCTTTATAGCTGTTTATTTTTGTGATATTCACACAAGGAAACTGTTCATTTGTGTGTTTTGTTACTAGTTTTATGCTAACACTAGTAATTGTCTCTCCAGAAAAATCTAGAGCTATTATTGGCGGTTTATCAAAATCAAACATTTAATTTTACCTCTACGCATTACAAAATTTAGTTTCTAGCAACTTCTATCAATTTTTATTATTAATTAATTTAGTTTCGTCTAATAAAATTCGTTTAATAATTTACCCGCAAAAATTATGCCAGACTATTATTCATTAACTTATATTATGTAATTTATTATTAGTATCTTTGCCTAGCAATTACTTGCAATCGTATTTCTGAAAAAAATCAAGATTAGTGTTTTTAATAACCATTGTTAGTAAATAAATGAAAATTAATGAGCTATTAAATTTATTGATTTATGACAGCATCAGTAATAGCAAGTGATGTGCCAAAGAAGCTATCAGTAAGCTTTGCTACCTTAAGGGTGAAATTTTAATGTTTGTTCCTGATTTGTCCCTCTATAATATAAGTGTCAAAAAAAAAGCAAATGACTTAAAAAACCCGGAAGATTTTTCCGCGAAATTTGTCATTTTTTGCAGACTGTTTAGTAGCAGATAATAAGTTATTGATTTATCAGTATATTAGTGTTTAAGTGATTTCTAAAAATTCTTTAACGATTTCTGATAAATTTTCTTTTTCTGAAATAGCAGCATAGGATTGAAACCAAAAATGATTACCTTTGATTTTATTTTTGAGGCTTGGAAATTCTCTAACAATAATATAAGAACTTTTTCCTTTTAGTTTTCCTACTAAAGTTGAAACAGACAAAGTTGGATGAACAGATACTAGTAGTCGGACATAATCAGTCTCCCCTTCAAATTTAAGTAACTCGCATTTCATCTGCTGACAGGTTTGCTCAAAAATTTGTTTTAACCTAACTAAAATTTCTTCTGACAGTACTTCTCCTCTGTGTTTTGTTAAAAAGACAAGCCATGTTTGATTATCGAAGAAATATTTTCGTACAGTTCGCCAATCTTTTGAACTTATTTTAGACATTTAGATAAAATTCCTTTATTATTTAATTGATATATTTGATATTATTGCAATACAATTAGATTTATATAATCAGTAATATTAACTAAAATATTAAAAAATAATTGTCAACCGGAAAAACTTATAAGTCATTTCCTTTTTTTTTGACACTTACATTATAGAGGGGTTTTTTAGTAATGAGTTTTTTCAAATACCTGAAAAAAACAGTAAAACAGAATAAGCACAAAGAACAAACTCAAGAGTTAAGCAATGAAACAGATGACGAGCTTATTGAATTATGGATAGATAGTAAAGATGAAGGTGCCTATATGCAGTTAACTAGTCGTTACGAAAAAACAATATTCGGGTTTGTAAATAGAAGATTGAAAGACAAAAGTTTGTCTAACGATATTGTTCAAGAGTGTTTTTTAACCTTTTTGAAAACACCAGAAAATTTCAAAAACAAGAAGGATTTAAGGTTTTATTTTATAACGATAGCTAGGAACATACTAATAAAAACAAATAAACTTAATGAGACCAATGACGTTATTTTAGAAACAAAATATGAAGAATTGATGGCTATGTTTGATCAAAAGCCTACTGTAGATGAGGCTACTATATGGAAGCAGCATTCAGAAATGTTGACAGAAATATTAGATGAATTTGGTGAACCACATAGAACGATATGTGACTTATATTATAAGGAAGGGTATAAATCTAGCGAAATAGCCGAGAAGATGAATATAGATTCTAAAAAAGTTAGAAATATTATTTATCAACGTGAAATGTACATAAAAATCCGTTTTTCAGAAAAGTTAGGAAAAATCTATGCATGATAAAAAAAACACTGGCATCCAAGACAACGACATCCAAGAGAATGATTTACATTCTCAAAAACTAGATCCTGTCTTTTACCAAAGAATGCAAGAATACTACAAACAAACAGAAGTGGAAACTAGTCCAGAATCACGAGAAAAGCTATTACAGTTAGCTCGTGCTCATAAAAAGAGGTTAGCAGAAGAAGGTAAGCTTAATAATTCTGATTGGCTAAAATGGACACAACCAATAATCAACCCTATAAGAGATCTTAGAGGGTTGTTTACGTTGGATGGCTTTTCAATTGATAATCTTAAGGTAGTAGGGGCTTTATTAGTCATAATTAGTTTTATTAGTGGAGTATTGTATTTTTTCTATTATCAAAGCAGTAAAAATATTATAGTTACTGGTGTTGCCAAGAATACAAACCCTATTTCAATCCAAACACTACAGCCAGATCCAAATGCAGTGCGTAACTTTGGCGACCCAGAAGCTAAAGATCTAGGACAAGTAGAGATAATTATTTTGAGTTTTCCCGATGATAAACAATCGCAAACTATCAAAATAAAGGTTATTAAAGAGCTTCAGTTACACAATTTCACTATAACTGACGATAAAGAGCTAGCTGATGCTATGCTAGAGATCCCAAAAAATGAAACAAATATAATTAGGTTAATCAACGCTGACGACGTTATTTTGTGGAACAAAGTGTTGCCACCAGTGCT
>JAHFUF010000553.1 GCA_023265235.1 Blastocatellia bacterium | reverse complement strand
TCTGGTTTAGGTGGCGGTGGTGGCAGAGTAGTGTTTGACAAGGGTGCTTGAGGTGTGGGTTGAGTTGGTGATTTAGGTTGATTACTATCAGCATTTTTTTCCATCACAGCTATTGAACCAACAATGGTTGACCCACAAATATGACAAAATGTTGCTTTTACATCTACTGTCGCACTACAGTTTGCACAAGTAGTTATTGAGGGTTTTGTAGAAACGCTTCCTTGTTGGGAATAACCTGTTGGAGAAAAACCTCCTCCTGATGAAGGGCGATTGCCTGGAGGGGGATAGTCTGAAGGCGTATAGCCTGATGATGGTGATGGTGGTTGATAGCCGCCACCAAAATTATATCCATCTGTTGCAGAACCAGAATAAAAAGGCTGCATATCTAGCCTAGGGTAAATCCCATTTAGTATATTGAAATACTCCGTAGATTTTGACCATTCGTTTATTTCTTTTGCTCTGAGTACTGGAAAAGGATGTGTTCGGTTAATAACTTGAAGAAATTTGTAAAACTGATTAAGCGTGCTGTGATCAAGCTCTTGATAGTTTTCTGCTTGGCGTAAAAACTCATCGCGATCTAGTTGAGCGGCCACTTTGCTACAACCACCTGCTAGTTTCATTAATGTGGAAATTACTACATTAGCGTTTTGTATTCCTAAAAGCCCTGCACGGTCTGCTGATAGTTCTGCTTTGCGATCCCATTCATAAAAGGCAACCATAATTGGCCCAGTAATCAAGCTTCCTAGCCCAAAGGTTTTATCAGCAATGTACTCAACAATTATGCTTAAGAAACGTGCAACCATTTTATAAAGCACATGCCCGCATTTGATATGCCCTATTTCATGACAAATGACTGTAAAAAGTTCATCATCTGTCATTAAATCAATTAGCCCTGATTCAAGTACAACAAAAGGTTTTTCTGAACCAAAGGTATAGGCATTAGCTACAGGGTTTTGGTCAATGTAGAGTTCTGGCACATCTACATCTAAAATATCACAAGCATCTAAGAGCATGTCGTTTAGTAAAGGGCATTGTAGCGATGAAACTCTAATACTATCTGCAATATTAGTAATATAGTAATAACGCTCAAAAGCAAACTCTATTACTTTACGGACTAGAAAATCTACCCCTGTAAGGCTTTTAACAGCCTCTAAAGCTTTTAAGTCCATTGGGTGTTGAAAAGCCGTAGGAGAAATTTTAGGAAAAGTTCGACTTGCTTTACGTTGCCAGCGTTGTTTCTCAGTCATAGTTTATTGCTTCCTTAAAGAAATTAAAGAAATAAATTTCTAAAGCCTTCTATCTTAACTCAAACCAATTGTTTAACAATATATAACAATATAGTTTATTCATAGCGCAAGGTTTCAATAGGATCTAAACGAGCAGCCTTCCAAGCAGGCCATAATCCAAAGATAATACCTAGCCCAACTGATACTACAAATCCTAAAATTGGTGCCCAAAGAGGGACGAAAGTTGGAACAAATAGTTTTACTAGTTCTGCGGCTCCCCACCCTAGCAAAATCCCTATTACCCCGCCTAAGCCAGTTAGCGTAGCGGCTTCGACCAAGAATTGTAAAATAATGTCACGTCGTCTAGCTCCAAGGGCTTTACGTATTCCTATTTCTTTTGTGCGTTCTGTAACAGATACAAGCATTATATTCATTACACCTATGCCGCCTATTAGCAAACCAACACTAGAAATAACTACCATACCAATTGCCACTGCACCTGTTATAGCATTGAACTGAGAAACAATCTGATCTGCTGTAGAAATACCAAAATTATCTTTTTCAGTAAATTTAACATTGCGTTGACGACGCAGGGCTTGACGAATCTCATCAACTGCTTTTTCTAATTGCCCAGGTTTAGCTTGTGCCATTACAAAATGATCTTTTAACTGAGGATATATTTTCTTTATCGTTAAATAAGGCATATAAACAGATTTATTTTCATTATTAGGGTCTTCATCACCAACTAGGAAGGTATCACGCTTTTCTAAAACCCCAATTACTCTAAAACTACGACCATCAATTAGTAAATCTTTATCCACAGCAGAAATATTGGGGAAAAGCGCGTTAGCAACGTCCTGCCCTATTACTGTTACATCAGAACGATGATCATTTTCTGCTTCGGTAAAAAATCGTCCTTCATTAATACCTATTGTTCCCATACGAAAATAGGAAGGTAGACAGCTAGTAACCGTAGCATTTAACATCTCTTTGTCTTGGTAGCGAACAGGAATTCTTGGCACTAGTGGCCCAGCATCAAATGGAACAGGAGAAAGAAAAACCGTAGCATCACTAAGTGACTGACATTGTGTCACAATAGCTTGGTATTCAGCGTAACCAATAGGTTTACGCATTCTCTCTTCACGAGAAATATCAAAATTAAACCCTGGATCAAATTTATAAATGTAAATGGAATTAGTACCAAAAGATTCTATTTCTTTTTTTACACCCGTTTCAATTCCAGAAACAAAAGCTGCAATTACAATAACTGTAATTGTGCCTACGACTACACCTAAAATGGTTAAAAATGAACGCAATTTATGTTGGCGAATATTATCAAAAGCCATCCAAATATCTTCTAAAGTAACGCGTTGCATAAAAGATCTCACTCCTAATGCCTAAGTATTAAAAAAATAATTTGTTATTGGTTGGCCTATTTTGTGGAAGCCAAACGGGAAAACGTTTTATTTTTGCCCATAGTTTCTATTTTATCCTACAATTTTATCAAGCAAAGCCTAATTGCCTAGGTTAATAATAAAATTAAAGCAAGCTTTTGATGATAAGGAAAGACATTAGGAGTGATTTTTGTTAGCTTAAGTTTTAAGCAACCCTAGTTAAGAAAGCCTCTACTTTACTGACATTGCTGATATTGCTTTGTAGAAAAATAGAGCTTTCTCTTAGGTATTGACAGAGTATTCAAAAAATAATTTTAGCTATTACTTTGAAGCAAAATTTTTATTTTTTGCCTCCTAGCAAAAAACGGTCATTATTAAAGCGGAAGCCAGGTTGTTGTTTTACTTTTGGTGTAAAAGGCTTTAATTGTTTGTTTGTAAGTGATGACAAAGGAATTGGAGCCAAGTAGGTTTCAAACTGTGCAGATATAGTACTATTCCAGAAAGCATATAGCGTAGATCTATTGTCACTAACAAGCCCTAGGGTATCAAGACCACCTGTAAAGTTTCCAGTGTTACCACTCAAACTAATAGAAGCACCAAATGTTTGCCCACCATCACGCGATGTAGAAAGCAAAAACCCATTTCGTGATCGCCAAGCAACATTAACATTACCATTATCAGTAACAAAAATATTTGTAAAACTACGTGGTGAGGTGTTAAGGTCGTTGGAAACATTTACAGGACTACCAAATGTAGTACCACCATCAGTTGATTTTACCAGATAAGTATTTACATCAATGCGTTCTGAGAACCTAAAAGGTGGCGGATAGGCTTCAAAAGAAACATAAACATTATTACCCTGGGTTGCCAAACCAAGAAAAGGCATAGCAACAAGCAGTAATTCCCTATTATTTTCAATAATTTGGTCTACATCTTTGTTAAGAAAAACCTGATTTGGCTTGCCAAAACCCTTACCAGAATCAACTACTAGATTGATTCCAAGATCAACAGTGGAGAAATCCTCAGAACTTTTCGAATAAGGATAAAGCAGGTAAGTAGCCTGTTTATCAGAAGCAAGTCTTAGATAGCCACCAAATATTTGAGGGAATTCTCCTAGCACAGAAACACGTTTAGCTTGAGAAAATGTTCTTCCTTGGTCACTAGAAGTAAGGGTAAAGATTCCCACTCTACCTGATAAGTCTTCATCTTCATCATCTACAAGGCAAAGACCTGTAGCTAGAGCAACGACTAAGTTACCAAAACGATCGATAATCATTGTGCTACTGTTTGGGATACATTCATTTAAGGAAGTTGAGCCAATAACCATTGTTGGTCTTGAAAAAGTTCTGCCACCATCTGTAGATCTAACTAAAAATAGTCCATTTTCACGGGTTGAAAGTGTTGAACCAGAAAACATTATATAGATTATGCCAGTTTTGTTATCTATGGCCATGAATGGGTTATTTGGGATGCGAATGTTACTTTTTGGTAGAATTGTAACTGGGTTAGAAAAAGTTTTGCCGCCATCAGTGGATTGTCTATACAACATAACACCAGTAAATAGCAGTATATCCT
>JAHFUF010000552.1 GCA_023265235.1 Blastocatellia bacterium | reverse complement strand
CTCGTCCAGCAATGGCACAAGTCCTATTTCGTCTTGCTAGCCTTTATCGTTGGCTAAATGAGCCTCCCAAAGCCATTTCTTATGCTAATAATAGTTTAAGAATATTTTTACAACAGCACTATGACCCTGGAATTGGCGCAGCAAATGCCTTACTTGGTTATGTCTATTGGATGATAGACGAATATGCTATTTCTCGTGATTATTTACTTACTGCTTTAGAGTCTCAACGAATTGTTAATGATGTACGATCATTAGCACAAACCTATTGGAATCTCTCTTTAGTTGATAGTATTGAAGGCCATCAAGAAGAAGCTAAAAAAGATTGTAAAATGGGTCTTAGCTTGTTGGAGACAGAAAATAACCAACAGCTTAGTTCACAAGATCACTTAATTCTAGGGAAACTCTTTAGTAACCTAGCTTTTATTGATACTGAGGAAGGAAATATTCATAAAGCAGTACAAAAATATGAACGTGCTATAGAACATTGGTCACACGTTGAAGATAAAAATTTTAGTGCCCTAGCCTACAATAATTTGGCTGATGCTTTGCTCTTTATTGGTGATTGGTCACGAGCAGAGTCTACCATTCAATCAGCAATGCGACTCTTAAAAGGAGGCCAAAGCAAAAGAGATGAATCTGCTGTATTTAATACATTAGGGAAACTACACTTTTTGCAAGGGAGATTTGAACTAGCAGAAACCAGTCTAAAACGTTCAATGAGTTTAGCCATAGAGAGCGGTGCAAAGTCATTAGAAGCCGCCGCTTGGTTAGCAATGGGACAAATGATGTTAAATCGTGGAGATTTTAGCCAAGCAGTAAAACATGTCCAACACTGTTTAACTATTGAAACTAAAATAGGTCGTATTGTTGACATGGCAGAGACTTATAGCTATTTAGGAGAAGCACATATTGGTTTACGCGAATTTGAACAAGCAGAAGATTGTCTAAAACAAGCACAAACAATACTACGTGATAGCCCTAATCTCTACCACTCAGGGTTAGTTTCTCGCCTAGAAGGTAAACTAAAAGCACAAAATACCATACAAGAAGAAGCTATTTCATTACTAGCACAAAGCATTTCTATTTTAGAATCAATTAGTTATAACTATGAAGCTGGCCTCTCTCATTATGAAATGGGAGTAGTTTTAGCCCAAACAGCAGATAGACAAAGGGCTAGAGGGCATTTAGAAAAAGCACTAAAGATTTTTTCTGAATTACGTGCAGAACCTGCTCGTACCAAAACAGTTACTTCAGTTGAAGACATGCGACGTACTTCCCTTTCAGGAAGGCTTTATCTACCAGTTTTGACTCTAGATGCTTTAGTTGTTGAGCGGTTGATTGTTGCTGCTTCTTCACATGACTTACTACTTAGGGAACTAGCTACTATTATTCGTGATGAACTAAGCGAGCAAGCTGTTATCTATGATCTTGGCACGGATAATAACTTAAAACTAATTACAGCACGAGGTACTGACCAAGCAAAAGTAGATCGCGTTACAGACCAAGTACAAGCCTTTCTTAACAAAGGTGGACAGTTACCTGAAGGGGCAAAGATAAAAATTCTTTCAGATAACATAAATCAACCTGATACTACAGCACGTCGCTTTATTCTTTATACCACAATAGATAGATCTAAAAACCCTGCGCGTGTTGGACATTTTGAGTCTCTAATTAAGCTAGTAGAACAGGGTTTAGAAAACTGCTCTTTAAGAGGACATGCACGTACTACCGCTAGTCATACTACTAACACGCCTAGCAAATCTATTAATCAAAAAGCCTTTAGCACTTTTATTACTAATGCCCCTTCAATGCAAAAGGTTTTAGAGCGAATACAAAAAATACGTTCTTCAGATGTAACAGTATTAATTACAGGGGAGTCAGGAGTAGGAAAAGAGCTAATTGCACGTAGTATACATAATTATAGTAAAAGACAAGACAAACCCTTTCTACCTTTTAATTGTGCTGCGGTGCCTGCTGATTTAGTAGAAAGTCGCCTATTTGGGCATCGTCGCGGGGCTTTTACTGGAGCAGACAAAGATAGTTTAGGCATTGTTCGTGCTGCAACAGGCGGAACATTATTTTTAGATGAGATTGGCGAATTAGCAATAGATGTACAGCCTAAGCTCTTAAGATTTCTTCAAGAACACGAAATTCATCCTGTTGGTGAAGATCGCCCAGTACGTGCTGATGTAAGGATAGTTGCTGCTACTAATAGAGATTTAGAAAAATGTGTTATGGAAGGCACTTTTCGCGAAGACTTATTTCATCGCTTAAATGTAATTCGTATTCATATTCCTTCAATTCGTGAACGTAAAGAAGATATCCCTACACTAGTAAACCATTTTTTACAGGACTTTACTAAAAAATGTAGTAAGCAGCTTTCACTTTCTCCCCAAGCAATGGAAGCATTGGTTGCTTTTCCTTGGCCAGGAAATGTTCGCCAACTTAAAAACGAGATGGAAAGAGTTACAGCACTAGCTGAAGATGGAGTATTAATCACTCCTGAGCATCTTTCTCCAGAAATATTACGGCCAAGAGTCGGTTTTTCTTCTAGTGGCGTTTGGCAAAGCTTTGTAGACCTTACTTCTGACATCACCCTTTCTGAGGCAGTAGATAGTCTAGAACGTTATATGATAGAACATATCCTAAAACGTCATGACGGAAATATTACTCGTGCTGCTAAAGACCTAGGACTTACTCGGCAAGGGCTAATATTAAAGAAAAAACGCTTAGGTATTTCAGTTGCAGACGATGTTGAATAAAGTAGGGTGAGAAGGTTTAAGGATTAAATTTTTATGCACAATATGCCAGAAAATAAGGCTTTAGTACAATTGCGTCGTGTAAAACAAGGTTTTTCTGACTATATTCAACAAAATTATGCTGCTAAAGCCAAGGACTGTCGTACTTGTACTAGGATTTGTTGTTTAGACTCAGAGTTTGTTAATGTAAATATTACTCGTCTAGAAGCAGTTGCTATATGGCATACACTAAAAAATAGTTCTCGTGTTAATCCAGAAAAGTTTCAGGAAATTATTGAGCGAGCACATAAAACTATTGCTAAATATCAACTCAAAACTGAAGGCGACACTTTTAGTCAAACCTATAGTTGTCCATTATTTGAAACAGGAGTAGGTTGTTTGGTTCATTGGAAGGCTAAGCCCGCGCCTTGTGTCCAACATGGTTGTTATGATGATTGGCATGACTTGCCAGATACCAAAGAATTTGCTCGAATAGAACGTAAAGTAGAACAGCTAAATAGCCGTGTTTATCAAGACCAAAAGCCACAAAATTATGCTACTATTCCTGTCTGGCTAGTAAGAATTGCCGAAGAAATGTTAGCAGTAGAAGTTGCTGAAAATAACCAAAATAAAGAAGTTTACACTAAACCATGACAAACCCTATTGATACTATTGCTACAATAGTTAAACCAAATATTAGGAATGCTTGGCCACTAGTGGCAGAGTTAAGTAAGTGGTGTGCGAAAAAAAATATAAAAATACTAGTGGAAGAATCTACTCGTAAATTCCTTAATCATAATAATCAACTTACTTTTGTTACTCGTGAAGAATTAGCTCAGAAGGCTGATTTAATTGTGGTCTTAGGCGGTGATGGGACAATGCTTGCAACTGCTAGGCTACTGGCTGGACGAGGTGTTCCTGTTATTGGAGTAAATTTTGGTTTGTTAGGCTATTTGACAGAATTTTCTGTTGAAGAAGTCTTTCCTGTGCTAGAGCGTATGCTTAGTGGAGATTTTCGGATCGAAAAACGAGTCCAACTCCATGCTACTGTAATACGTAATACTAATTGTATTGCTAAAGGAACAGTTCTTAATGATGTAGTAGTAAATAAATCGGCTTTAGCTAGAATGATAGAGCTAGAATGCTGGATAGGCGGGCAATTAGTTACCAGGTTTCGTGCTGATGGGCTGATTATTTCTACACCAACAGGGTCAACTGCTTACTCTCTTTCTGCTGGCGGGCCACTAATTCATCCTAGTATCCACGCGATGTTAATTACTCCTATTTGTCCACATACTCTTACTAATCGACCTTTAGTAGTTTCTGATGAAGAACCTGTGGATTTAGTCTTAGTAACACCTCGCGAAGAAGTAACTTTAACTTTAGATGGCCAAATAGGTTTTGCCTTAAAACACCTAGATCGTATTATCGTACGTAAAAGTGAGCATTATTTTCAGTT
>JAHFUF010000047.1 GCA_023265235.1 Blastocatellia bacterium | reverse complement strand
TCTTTGTTTGTATTAAATAAACTAGCTTGAGCTATTACCTGTGCCCAGCAATGATCATCTTTGCAATAAGGTATCCAATTAAATTTATTACTTTTTGGATTAGTACAGTCAAATAGGATTACTTGCTCATTGGCTTCGTTGACTTGGTTGTTAATGGGCTTAGTAGTTTTTCTAGCCTGGTAAGCATTTCCATTGTCTATCACTATAAAACTATCTGTCGCTATCTTATCCATCGTCGGATAAAAAAACAGTTTTTCTTGTCCTAATCCATCTTGCCCTACTATCAATACATGTCTTAATAGTTCTTTATTAGATAGTTCTATTGCTTTTTTTTGCCAATTCCCTTGATAACCAATAAGAAAAGGGTACTGAGGTGCTTCTTGTTGTAAACCAAGAAATCTTTTTATCTGATTTAACATAGTTTTAATCCTTGTTTAAGGTAAATAGTGACGATTAGCTTCTTTAATAAAGCTTGATAATCACACCTTATTAAGAGCCGCATTCGGGGCCACGGCAGCCACCTTTGGGGCCACCACGTTTATAATCAGCTTGGGCTTTCTGAATCCAAACTAAATTGCTAACTTCACCAACTTCACCCGCATCAATATGCATATGCGGAGGGTCTTTTTTAGCTAACCATTGCCAGCCGTGATTCTGGAAAACCTTAACAATTGTGAAATAATCGTTTTTCCTAAAAGCTCCACTAGAAGGATCTAAGCCCACCACGTCTAAGGCTCTACCAGCTTCATGTGGTGAAGTTCCCGGCTTGGCTTTAGGGTTTCTGCCAGAGGGAACTATATTGATTTGTTGGCAGTTAGTTCTAAAAGCCCAAGTAAAACGTACTGTTGGAATACCCAGCGCATCTAGTTCTTGTTTTACAGCTAGATACCTTCTAGCAACTCTTACATCTAAAGCAGGTGTCCTATTTGCACTAACTCCAGGTAAGCTTACACATACTAGATAGCCTGTGCTTAAATCCTGTTCTTCATCAGGCTTATAAGGTTGATTAGTTGTGTTATCAGTAGGAATGTTATTAGTATCATTGTTAGTAGGGTCATTATTGGTATCATTGTTGGTAACTTTTGCTCCTACATCTTGGTCTAAGCTCTTTTTCTTGGTTCCGTCGCTAACCAAAAGAGTTAAAAATAGAACCATTGCAGCAAAAGCTATTAGTACAGCCCCTATTACTATTCCTATAACTGCTAGAAAACCTTTTTGATTATTGAGTTTATTGAGCTTGTTGAGTTTATTGAGCTTATCGAGCTTATTAAGTTGCTTATGCTGTCTTTTTATTGTTTTTGTTGTGTTCATAAACCTTAACCCTTTAACTTATGCTGAATCCTTAGTCTATATTCACCCCTTAAGAACTAAATTTTAACCTAAGGTTAAGAACTAAATGCTTGACTTACAATTAATTACTAGTAACATTAAAGAAAAATATAGTACCCAAAGGCACTTCAACGTAACTATCAGTAGGAGCAGTATAGTAATAACTCCCTTCAATAGCAGAGCTACCAGCTTCAGCAATCACGCCACCACCTATGCCACCAGCAGCACTAGCAGCACCAAAAGTAAGCACTCTAGCCATAGTACGGCCTATACGTCTTCCGACATTTGCATCACCGCGTTTAACTAATTTTCCTTGAATACCAATGCCACCAGATTTATCTAGAGCAGTTCCACTAAGCTGTATTTCTTGGTCTTCGGCAATACTAATAGTTGCAGGTCTATCTATCTGATTAAACACTCGTTTATCGTTCCTAAAAGGGCTAAATGGGACAAATGCTACTGTTCCAGCAGGTATCAATACTTCGCCCTTACTAGTTTTAATATCAACAGTTATTTGGCATTTAACCGTAGTAGGAATGTCATTTCTAAAAGGTTGCAGCATCATTAAAGGGATTGTTGTTCCTCTAGGGATCTTAACCTTAGTTGTAGTTATGTTAGTTGCTACTAGTTGTTTAGCTGCCGCTAACTTTTCAGCTTGCTCATAAGATTTAACTGTTTGGTCACCAGCACGCATACGAAATGCAAACTGTCTAGGTTTTTCAACTTCTTGTATGATTACAGGCTCAGGACTAGGACTAGCTATCTCAATAGGTGGTGGTGCTGGAGGAGTATTAATGATCACAGGAGGAGGGGGTTCTATTGGTACTGGAAGAGGTTCTTTAGGCATATTAGCGGTTACTGGTTCAGGGCAAGTTCCCATATCAGGGCTAGAAAAATTGCTCTTTAGCTCAGATTTAAGATCTTTAACAGGAAGGGTTTTAACATTATTTGTTTTAGGTTGGCTATTAGTTTTGGGATCAGAGCTTTCTACTCCTAAGTAAATAAATGTACCAATAACAGCTATCACTAACGCACCAGCTATTCTTAGACTAAATTTACCACCAGGACTAGTGGAATTTTTAACTTGGTTTTTTAGTGAAGCATCATCTTGTTTAGTGGGTAATATGCTTTCTACTGGTTCTTGCTCTTGCTCTTGCTCATTAGTATTTGCTTTATTTATGTCTTCTGGAGTATAAGGAGCAATTTCAATAGGTTGAGAAGGTTGAGAAGGTTGAGAAGCTTGGTTATCAGTTTGATTATTTTGGTTATTGGTTTGATTGTTAAGCTGATTACTGTTTTGGTGATTATTATCTGTTACAGCATTATTATACTTGCTTTGATTAACAGATTGAGCAGATTGTTGTGTTGACAAAGCAGGGTAATCTTCTGTTACATCAGAAACGTCTAATTGGCTGTGATTGTTAAACTGATTATCAGTTTGATTGTTGCTTTGAATATTACCTTGATTAGCAAACTGTTGATGGGTCTGATTATTGCTCTGGTTATCAAACGTATTAGAGCTATTAGGGCTATTAGAGTTACCAGAGCTATTAGCATTATCGCTATCATTCCAATAGGCTTCACCAGATACACCAGCCCAGTTAGGCTTGACATCTACATTGTTATCTATCTGATTTTGATTATTATTATTATCTGACATAACTTACCTCTTATTGTTACGGTTAAATCTGTTACAGTTAGATTTGATATTAGAGTTAAAATTGCAATTATGCTTAGTCCTATAAGAACAACTTAGACAGCATTTAGGAAAGCTGAAACCCTTGCTTTCACAACAACACTATCAACAATAAAAAGAATCTCTTTGTCAAAGTTACTAATACTAGCTGTATCAATTAACACGGCTACATATGTAAAAATGCCAGGAGTAAGCTTTTTGCTTGTAAATGTGGTTATTAGATTTGCATTATTAGCTTTTATAGAATCAAGTGAGTGAGTGTCTTTACTATCATTCTCAATAGCAAAGATAATAATGTTACCCTTGCTACTAGGTATCATTCTACTAACTTGAGTTATCCTTACATGACCTTTATGCCCAGGGATATTAGCTTCTACTACATAATTGTTTGACTTATTGGTAAAAGCAGCCTGCTCTAACAACTTCAATATATCAGTACTATTTTGAGTTACCGCTAGTGCTAACTTTTCATTAGCTTCTTTTTGAGCTTGAGTAAGGTTATTTTGTAATTTACTAACCTCTTGATTAAGCTTTTCAACTTCCTTGCGGGCTTCAGCTAATTCACTGTTAGTTTTATGTGGTTTAACAAATACTTCACCTGTATAAGTACCAGGAAGTGGCCCCCCTTGAACTTTAGTGGTACGAAAATGAAGTATTGATTTACTATTCTTAAACTCAATTACTAAATTGCTAACTACATCAGGAGCAATAGCACTAATATAAATATCAGTTTGAGTAGGTAGAGTTTCTTTCATTGCTACAGCAGTTTCATTGCCTAATATTACTTGCATAGGTGCCTCAGGGCAGTGAATTATTGTTACCGCATCTATAGCTAAAGTAATGATTTCACCATCTTTATTGCGTATATCATCTATTTCCAGAGAATAAATAAGCTTAGCAGGAGCAGAAGAACTAGTTTTGTTAGTAGCTTTGTTTTTTCCTTGTGATTGTGATTGTGGCTGTGATTGTCCTTGTATTTTTGATTGAGCTAAGGCTGATAAGGAAAAGATATTTAGTACTAAATTAGCAGTAAGTAGAGTTAAGCCTAAAACCAATATTTTTCTTGTTTTTCTTTTTAACATAACAAATTACTACTCCTTCTACGTTACTTTCTAAGTCTTTCTAGTTTCCTTAAAAGCCTATTTCTTCTTTTCATCAGGTAGTTTTATATCCTCAAAATCAGCCACAAGTAGGGCATAAGGATTTTGATTAGTAGGTGCTGGTAGTGGGGTTAACCTAACGTGAAAAGCAAATAATCTTTGGTCTGATATTTCGTTATTACCTAGTCTATAGGTATCAACAGTACCAGTAACAATCACATCATATTGGGTAATGTCGCCTTGGCTACCTTCAGGTAAATCACCCTTTTCCATAAACCTAGAGTCAGCTTTAGGAATTAAGCGATAAATGCCTAACTCTTTAATACCAGGCTTTACTTTAGAGCTAAATTCATCAAACTTTGCATAAGCACTTGGGTATAAAAGAACGCGAGCTTCTGCATAACATCGGTCTACATCGTTACTACCAGCAGTCATAATCCATTTAATAAACTCCCAAGCTTTAAACTTTATTTGTTCAGGAGTGGGGCTATCCTGAAAAGCGGTAGAGTTGTTTACACTAGTTTCTCCGCTTGGTAGTACTCTGTAGACTACATATTGTTGTTTCGCTAGGTAGTTACTATGGGTGTACCAACCGTAATTTGTATAAGCTAGCGATATAATCAGAAACAAAGAAAATAGCTTCAGGATTTGATTATGGTGTCTTAGCTCTGCTCTACCGCTATAGGCTCTTAGCGACTCATCTCCATAAACAAAGTTAGCTTTTGGTTGAGTAGCTTCACTAGGTTGAATTGGGACTTGCTTAATAGAGTGAGTTTCTTTATTTGCTGTTTGCTGGGTATTAATTATCTCTAGTAGTGCCATATAAACCTCTTTTTTTTCTTCCTTTTCCTTCTGTTTTCTTTTCCTTTTTCTTTAATTCTTAAAGTGCGCCAGCAGCAGTTTTTCCGGCATCAATAGCAGTGTTAAAGACTTTGCTAGCCACAAGAGTAATGGCAGTTCCTCCGGTACTGACAAAATCAGATGTAGGGATTAGTTTCCCGATAAAAATAAACCCAAGGATTTGAAGAATGGTGAAAACAAAAGCTATAGCGACGCTATTAAATTGAAGCGATGGATCTAAGAAGTCAGTTTTAGAGCTTATATCAAAGCTACTAAAGAATAGTGTATTAGCGTGTTTTACACAAAAAGCACAAAAAGCAATCCAAATCTGTAAAGCACTAAGTTGAACAACTGCGCCAAACCAGCTAAACATTATCCTAGTGCCAAATGTTGGAATTACTCCTAGTGCAATACAGAGAGGGGCAAATACATACAAAACTACTGCCAGGATCTTCCAAATTATTATTACAACTTGTGTTACCAGAAAGTAGACTAAGGAAATAAGGGAATATAAAACACCAGCTACCAAAGCATCGTGAATACCACTAACAAGAGTGGCAATACTTTTTATCCATCCAAATTCGCTTATATCTTTGTCTTCTTTGGCTTTTTCCCGTTCTTCGGCAGCTTTATTAAACTCTTTATTAACGCTTTGAATCTCATCGGGTGACATGATTTCATAAGAAATAGCGGCACCAGCTTGTAGTGTTAGACCAAAGATAGGATTAATGGCAAAAAGTAAAAGAAAAGTTCCTATAACCTTTACTATTGTTTCTTGTAAGGAAAACTCCTTTCCCATATAAGAGCCAATAGCAATAATCCCGCCAGTAACAACTAATAACCCGAAGGCCAGCGTTTTAGCTTCTTTAAGCATCTTTGTGTGAAGTTCAATAGCTAGATCCATTGCTGCTGGTGGAAAATAGTCAGTAGGAACGCCGGGAATACCAGAAAAACCCGGTAGCTGAAACATTAGTAGTACTGATGATAGGGTAGCTAGTGATATCATGGGTTATTCCTCCCCTTTATTCGTTGTACTGCCCAAGCCAACATTCATTTGTCCCATCGCCCTAAGCATTTTCTGGCGTTGTGATAATCGTTCACGCTCTTGGCGAGCTTCTTGGCCTGCTTGGATAGCAAGAGATTGGGCTAGTAATTGATTGTTTTGAGCTACTGCTTGAGCATTTAAGGCTTGAACACGTAGTTGTAAGTTTTGCTCCATTCCTTTAATGCGTTCTCTATCACCATTGGTAAGGCCACCTGCTTCATATTTGGCTTGTATTTCATCAGAGTTTTTAAGGATTTCTTTGATGCCATTTTGGGTGTCACCGTTTTGGCTAAATGCGCCAGTAACGCTTTCATAAGCCATTCTGACTTGTGCGCCTCTACGGGTAACTGGAATATCACCATAGACCTCTTGTATTACTTGGGATACATCTGAACCAGCTTTAACTTCACCTTTTAAGATTTTGTTAAGCTGGTCAATACCTTGGCTGGCTACCTTTACAGCTTTTTCATCACGAAAATTATCAGTATCCCAACCAAGTTTAGAGGTATCTACACCAAGAGTAGCTAGAGTTGTTTTAGTGAGTTTGAGAACTTTCATTGGGGATTTCCAAGCTCCATCCATAAGCTCTCTGTAGCTTTGGTGTCTTCTAAGCTCATTAAGATTCTTCCCAAACTCAATAACATTCTGAACCATATGTTTAGGGTCATGTACGAGGAGTTGACCAAAAGTGACAGTCGAGAACATAAGTATTAAAGCTATGGCTAGATAGACTTTCTTTTTGCTAGAGTTAAAGCCCAGAGAACTAGAACTAGAACTTTTACTAGCTTTACTAACTTCATTAATCTGATTAACTTCATCGGTGTTATTAGCTTCATCGGTGTTATTAGCTTCATCAGTGTGATTAGCTTCATCAGTATTAAGCACTTTGTTAGTAACTCCATCGATTTGATTGATAGGTTTATGTGTCATAACTTCTCCTTTCATAAATATATGAAAAATAAATAGTTAAAAGATTAACTAGCTACCTTAGCTATTTCTCGATTAGTGCCAACTAAAGCAGTAGTTTGCATTGCTGCTAGTAAGCTTGGGTGAATAGGCATTTTGCTAGTTTGTAGGTCACGTAGAGCCTCATCATAAGTAGCTAGTTCAAAACCAGCACCAGCTACTAGACGAGCTTCTGCTGGAGCGTATTTCATTCTGACAATCGCACTACCAGAACCAGGGGCAGAACTTGGGTAAGTGAGTAGAAATTCACTAAAGTCTTTAGTAGCAGGCTTTAAGGTCTTAATAGCTTTATATTGACCTGGGGTAAGCTTGAGAGTTTTAGCGGCTAGCTCAGCATCTACTAGTTCAAAGATATATTTGATTTCACAGCTAGACATAATGCCGCGTAACTCTTTATTGGTGTCAAAATCTCTAGGATCTTGAGAGGAAACAGTTACTACAGCATTCTTTTTGCGTGCAGTACGGACAAGTCTATCAATAATTTTAGCTAGAATAGGTTCTTTACATATCTCTCCAACTTCATCAATATCTAGAAACTTAGCTACTCCAGGATTGTTATGAACAAAGCGTTCTAGATACATAACTAGAGCCATTGCTGCTACTAGTTTTAATCTAGCGTTATTTACATAGCCAAAATCAAAAACTACATAATTATTGACGGGTAGCGGTTCAGAGCGGTCATTTAACCAATGTCCTACTCCAGAGTTTTTGGCAAATAGCTCTAACCTTGCTGCTAGTTTTCTACCCAACTCACTATCTTGACCCGAGAGCTTCCTTGAGGTGACTATAAAATCATCAATAATTGGTGTTGCTGTTACTAATCTTGCATAGGTTCTAAGTACTGCTTTATTAAGTACACTAACCATTTCTGGATCTAGACGAGTCTCTTGTTTAGTAGGATCATCTAGGCAGAATATTTCTAGCATTTCATTTACTGCTAAAACTCTATCTTTTGGTAAACCTTCATCATTTAATTCTTCTGGTTCAAAGTGTTCATTAGCTCTAGGTCTGATAGCAAAAAGCCCTAGCCCTCTAATATTAGGTTTGGAGACATCAATAACTAATCCATCTACAGCGCGAGCTACCCTAATAGCAGAGTTTTGATAATCTATTGATACTCCTACTCTTCCATTGCTTAACCAGTTAATTCTTAATTTGTTAAGTAGGGCAGATTTACCAGAGCCAGACTTACCAACAATCATAGCCATGCCATTGCGGAAACGGCGATAACGAGGATCTGTTCCCCAGGGCAGCAAATTGCCTTCTCTGCCCTGGAAAATATCAAAAGCCTCTTGTGGAGAAACACCTTTAGGTGAGCTAGTCCAAGGGGAAAATGCTACTGCTTCTCTTGATAGAGATAGTTTCCTTCTAAAATCACCAGTAGAGTCACCTGCTATGCCGTGCGGAGTACAAGGTAGCGTAGTTAGATGTAGGTTTAATCCACAGTGACCTTCACTACTAACTCTACAACCATTCATTGCTTGTACTGAGCTAATAACTAGGTCACGTCTTCTATAAAGCTCTGATTTACTATTAGCCCAAAAAGTTATACTAAAACCTAGTTCGCCAATTGCTAGATTTTGAGTATTAAGTAGCCTTATTAATGCTGAATATTGGTCATTTTGGAGATCTTCAACAGTATCAGGATTCTTAGCAGAACGCCTCATAGCAGCACGCAACCAGTTTTGTTTCTTGGCTAGTTGATGGTTTACGTGGTTTGTGTCTTTTACATGGTAATGAGTACTAATAACAATAGGAAAAGAAATCTGACTATCACGATAAAGAATTTCTGTCATTAATCCATTGGCAGTAGTAGGTAGTCTTGCTAGTGATACTGTTTGGCAAAACTTATCGTTAAAAAGAAAATAATCCTTTTCTACCTTAACGGTACTCTGGCAAAGGATTTGGCGAGGATTATCAATTAGCAGAGTAGAGAAATTATCTAAAGGTTCATCGTCATCACTAGCTACATTTGTATTAGTTGATTTTGATTTAAGTAATGAAACTGATTGATTTGATTGATTTTCTATAGAACCATAATCAGGCGCAGGATGACGTTCTGCTAGCTCAGGATTAAGTCTAGTCCAAGCTATTTGATAAATTTCCTGGGCAGAAACTTTTCTTACTGCATCATCAGAACCCAAAACCGATTTATAATTGTTAATAAAAGTCTCTCTAATACGAAGTAGTTCTTCTTTAACTCTAATAAATTCAGCCCTTTCTATATCAAGAAAAGGTTTTGGGTTATAAAGGGATTTTAGGAAAGTAACAGCACTTCTAATAAAGCCTGATTCAACAGATACTTCACTAGCTTGACGACTAAAGAAAATATAAGTTTTAGTAGTTTTGATTTCTCCCTTATAACCAGCTCTAAGTAAATAGTTTCTACGAGCAATTTGCAGAGGGGCAAAAACATTTGTAGGATTAGCTTTGGCTATACGGTTAAAAACAGTGTTAGCAACATTTGCATCAGTATCAATATTACAAATCTGCTGAATTTTAGTGTTGGGTGGCAAGATAGTATAAAAATTATTAATAGAAACAGCTAGACGATTTTTATCTTTATTACTTAGCCCATCAGTAGGTAAAGGAATAATTTCAACCGCAAGCCAGAACCAACCGTTTTTGGTTTCTACTATATCACCATAAAAGTCACGATAAGCCAGCTTATGTACCAGTGATCCCCAAGAACCCTCTATAGCAAATAACCATTTGATAGTCCAATAGCCAAATCTACCAATCTGTTCAAGTAGAAAATCAAGTAGCCCTATTCTTTGTACTACTATTGCTAAAAGAACTATTATCAATAATGTAGGTAAAAAAGTTTGTGTAGACATAAAATTAACCCCCTTGATTTGGGTTAAATACAAATACTTAGTCTTAGTTTTAAAGACAAAGTTATCCTTATTTAGCAAAAGCTAAAATCCGGCTGTTAGTTAATTTATAGAAAATAAATTAGTTAATTATTTAATCAGTTAGAATTCCAAACTGATTAAATAACATATATGTACTTAGTTAAATGCTTAGACTTAAAAAACTTAAAAACTTAAAAACTTAAAAATTATTAGGATTATTGCTACTAGGAGTCCAAATTTCATCTCCATTTTTTGTATATGGAGCAAGTAGCTTTTTCTCTGCTAGGTTCTTAAGTATTAACTCTAGATTACCTTCAGGTCTGATCCAATGAAACATACTGATTATACTGGCAGTTAAAACTATAGTTCCTGCTACACCCCAAGGATCAAAGCTCACTAGGCCAAATATTAATAAATCCCCGCTACCAGTACGATCTACTACATACCAAACTGCCATTCCTGAAAAAACAGAAACCATTAAGTCTAATTCTGTAAGTAGAAAATAAAGAAATCTGACTTTGTAAACTATCTCATCTAACGCTGAATAAATTTGATAGTTATATATTTCTTCATCTTCTAATTTGATAACATTTTCTTGTTCCATAAAACTTGTTAGTTCTTTCTAGCAATAAATAAAGCTAAATAAATAAAGCTAATTGCTTTTAACATTAGTCTTAGCATTAGTCTTAGGCTTACTTGTTATTTTAAGTTGTAGTAGGCTAATAAAAAGCCAATAAATTAAACTAGCAAGAATAATCGACAAACTTAGAATTAATTTAGAATTAAGTATATTAGTTAATACAAGATTAGCTGCTAGATAAAGAACCAAAGATAAAGCTGATAGATTGCCAATATCCGCACCAGTAAGCTTAAAACTACCTACTTCTATTACGTAGAAAGGTTTATTAGTTGTATTTGCCCTATTTACCATGCTTACTGTATCAGTTTTAACATTTCTAGCTATGTTTGGTTCTTTATCTAGCTTTAGCATAAGCACCCCATTTCACAGTAGAAAAAATAGTTTCAAGTGGCAGGAGGAGGAGTAGCAACGGTAGTATCGCCAGTCCATCCTTTGAACGTGTTTATGAAATATGGCACTAGTGCCCACATTAATATGCCTACACATATTCCCACCGCAGCACCTTTTCCGCGATCTCCTGCAAATAAGTAAACCCCTACTGCACCAAGCATCAGCAGCCCACATATAGGCCATCTCCATGTCTTATAAAAGGTATCAAAGGCATTTTGGGCGACCTTCTCTAAGCTAATTGTTGTAGGGGTCTGAGCATGGCATTCTTCAGGCATAGCAAGTATTCCGGGTATTCCTATCAATACAAAGGCCAATATTCCTACCCTTAGTATTGGTGAGTTAACCTTTAACTGATTTAATAGCAAAGGTGCTTGTGACAATGATGTTAATGATATTAATTGTGCTAATTGTTTTACCATTGCCCTTTCAGCCAATTGTTTCTTTAGCTGAAGAAGAACGCTTTTTGTTTTTACTGCTAACTTAACAAATTTTGAAGTTTTTGAAGTTTTTGTTGTTCCTCTTATCATTGTTATTTTCCTTTCCTTCTCTTTACTAGAGATGAAGATAGTAGTTCTAGTTCTAGTCCTAGATTTAGTTCTAACTTTTAGGTAGCTATAACCTATAACAAACTAGTAGTTATACCCTTATTTTAGTTCCCTACAGTCAGTTAGTAGGGAACTAATAAGGTATTTTGAAATTCTCCTTTCGTCAAATAAGGATTATTTGTTATTGAGTTGTTGAGTTTTGTTATAGATAACTAAGTAGAGAGCAAAAGCTATACCAAAGGACAAAACTAGAAAAAATCGACCAATTTATAAGGAAATCACTTAAAATCACTTAAATTCTAGCCTATCCTATAGAGAACCAAAGCAAGAATTTATCATTTACTAGTAAGAATACATATAACTTAATGTAGCATTATAAAAAAATAATAAGCATTAGTTATATAGCCTAATAGATAACTATAATATGAACTGTAAAAAATGACAGTATTTTAGTATAAATGCTATGTTGACTCTCTAATGTGGACTGTAAAAAATGACAGTATTTTTCAAAAACCATACGTATTTAGCCTAATATGAACTGTAAGAAATGACAGAAAGATGTTTTTAGGGTTATCAAAAAATAAAAGTAATCTTATGTATTAACTCCAGTAAATAGCCTTCTAGGTTGATAAAATCGATAGAAAACTACACATTAGAAGCTAATTAGAAGCTATAAAGGACTAAAATGGCCAAAAGCAGACACTTAAAACTTTGGCATAGTAGTTGCCAAAGGATAAAAGCACAAAGCACAAGGTTAAAATCTATATTTCTATGTAATCTAAGTAGCTTAATAGTTTTTAATAGCTTTTAATAGGTTAAGGCTATAAAACCCTAAAGCTATATCAAACCTAAGTTAAAGAATAAATTCTGGAAAGGAAGAATAAAACTATGCAAAATCTTAATACTGCTAACGGCTCTAATGCTAATAACGGCTCTAATGCTAATAGCGCAAGGTCTGCTTTTAATCCAAGCGTGGCCAGTTTAAATAATGTAAATAGCTTCAATGACTTTTCTAACAAAACTCCATCAAGCAATGTTGTAAGCTCTTCACGGTTAAATACAGTTGATATAACTAAAGGACAAGAAGCTTTACTTATTGGAACAGATACAGATACAGAATCAGGGTCAGTGGCAGTAATGGTACAAGGTTTAGTTAACCAAGCTAACGAGCAAGAAGCTACTAGTGTTAGTACTACTAGTACTAGTGTTACTAGTGGTAATGGTAACAGTATTTCTAGTTATGGAAATGCTACTTCTATGGATATACAAAGAGCTACAAGCCAAGAACCTAGAAGACAAAGTTATCAAGGTAGAGGTTTATTTATAGAGATATCAAGAGATAAGCTTAGTAGAATGCGTCGTTTGCTCGAAAGAGTGAAAGACCCGTTTACAGGGCTACGGTTGGGCGATCAACCAATAATAGATGCAATGGTTCGTTGTGCTGAAGTGGATATAGAGGAGCTAAAGATCTACTTAAATAAAGGTTATAGTAAACCGGCTTATTTGCCTTCAGACGATGAAGTTTTTGAATTAGCAGCGCAAGAATCTAGTAGCAGTCAAGAAGATGATAGGGGTAGCCGTAACAGAAACAATTATGCAAATAGAAACTTACAAGTAAGGTTGTCTAATGCAAGCTATAACTACCTGTTGTCAATACAAAGAGAATTAACCGAAATAATGCCCTGGCAGCCAGATATTAATGCTGTTGCTAATTCTTTAATTGATCTAGCAAAACATCGTCCTAGACAAATAGTTCAAGCTGTAGCCGAATACTTTGAACATTTGAGCAAAGGATAATCAATATAGCTACCTGTTAGGACAGCTTAAGTAGTAGAGCAAGAAATACTATTAGATACAATCTTAAGCTTTTCTGGTAGGACTTCTATAGTTTTATATGTTCTATAAGAAGTAGCCATAACTACAAGAAGTACAAAGCCAAGCTTTTCCGGTAGGTGTTTATGAGTCAACAAGCAGTAACAATAACCCAATCAAGTGAACCAATAAATACTAGTCCAATGAATACTAGCCCAGTAAATACTAGTCCAATAAATACTAGTGATTTGGTAGCACATATAGCAACTCAAACACAAGCTATTAATGGATCAATGCGTCGTCAAACAGGTGACATTGCACTGATAAGAACAAAGCTTGAAGAGTTATCCAGCTTAGAAGCTGCTCTATCTGAAAGCAGTAGCAATCAAGTAACACGACAAGACTTTAATAAAGCGATAAATTATCTCCACAATGAAATTGTCAAACAAAGCTCTATCAATCAACAGCTTTTAGTTACTGAGCTTAGGCAAGTAAAACTACATTTGGAGTCCATTAATAGTGCTGTTTCTCAAGATTTATTTTCTAATAAACCATCACCAGCAAAAGCTTATTTTTTAGCAAAAGAAAGTAGGAATGCTGATGCTGGGCAAAGCTATATTAGGGTTTCCTTGCCCGTGGTGGGCGATGTTCATTTCCCTACTAGATTTATAAAACCTGCGATTATTGGCTTAGTAAGCATGATTTTGTTTGTGATAGTGGTAGTGTTTTTGGGAAGTAGGTAGAAAGTAATTAGCTACATGACGCTCATAAAATAACGGCAAAATTAATGCAAAATATGGAACAAATTTTAATTTAACTAGTGTATAATATAGAAAACGTAATCAATTGTTATGCAATTATTAAAACTAATCAAAAAGGAAAATAAGTAAGATGAAAATCAATAATAGAGTTAAGACACTAATCTTTAGCCTAATAGC
>JAHFUF010000046.1 GCA_023265235.1 Blastocatellia bacterium | reverse complement strand
AAAGTAACATATTGTTAATTACAGTCTCGTTTGCTGTGGCAATTAATTTTTTCAAATAGTACTAGGATCTATACCTAACTCTTTTAACTTTTCTGCTAGGCGTTCAGCACGAAGGTGTTCTTGTTCAGCGCGAAGGTGTTCTTGTTGGCGGTGGTTAGCTAGTTCTAAATAACTTTCAAAAGGGCTTCCATCAGGTTTATACAAACAGATTTCGCCTGATTCAATTTGAAAGCGAATTTGCAAACGAGGGCTAACCCAACCATTCATTTCATCAATAGCCTCTAAAACACTGTCTATACGTCTCCATCCAGAAAGCTCTTTTTCATCAGGATCAATTAAGTAATACTCTTCTACACCATAGCGATCATAAAATCGCCATTTATTTGTCATTTCTCCGTAACGGTTTCCTGGTGAAAGAACTTCAAAAACAACTTGAGGTGCAATTCCAGACTCTTTCCATTGCATATAAGAACCTCGACGGCCTTTAGGGCGACCAAAAGCCACCATTGCATCAGGAGCAATACGGATTTTATTATTACCCTCGACAGGATACCAAAGTAAATCTCCTGCTACAAAAACATCTGGATTGTCTGCAAATATTAATTCTAAGTTAAGTTTAATTTCTACAATCCAATCAAATTGTTCTGTATTATCTGACATAAGTTCTCCATCGCTATCTGGGTATTTAATTTCTGTTTTTTCCTCTGGTTTTAACATTGTTGACATAAGTTTTACTCCTAGGTTTTGGAAATTAACTTGTCAAACGCGGAGCTTGACAAAGGCGCGTGGCTACCCCTTCGCTCTTACGAGCGAGCAGGTAGCCACCCTGCCTTTGTCTCCAGCAGAAGGGGCTTGAACCCCTCCTGCTGCCAAGGGAGAGCCGTTTGGCTCTCCCTTTGGAAACCCACTCTCTGGGGCTACTCGCCCCAGACCCCTCTAAGGCCGCATTCATCCCCTCCTTAGCTCGCATTCGCTCGCTTGAAGGAGGGGTTTTCTGCGCCAATCTGATAAATTATAAACTAATCATCTTTTTTAATGGATAACTCCTAAGCTGAAATTCTTCAGGCCATTCTTCAATATTGCCACCTTTTTTATCTGTTAGTTTCATTTGTTTAGCTAGTATATTTCCTGTTTGTTTTAAGAAAAACGCTGTGTTAGCAGCTAAACATTGTTGATGGATGTCTAATACCCAATCGGATTTCATTGGTCTTGAACCTCCACCGGATTCACCTCCAACTATTACCCAATCAATATTTTTTAGTGGTAAATTAGGTAATGGCCCTAGCAATGGTTCTAAAGAAAGAAAATGTATAGCCGCAGGAACTGACACAAGATGATTAATACGTTCTACTACTCGCTCATCCTCAATACTAGTTCCTAGCCAAACATTCTTATAACCACTACCCCAATCAGCAGGTAAACTATCAAAAATACGGTGTGGCCGTTTAGTTAATAGTAACCAATCAAGATTAGTAGTTTTTTTAATTACTTCCCAAAGCTTTTTTACTTCGCCTTGAGGGGCATTTTCCTCAAAAACATCCGCCATTGACGCACAAAAGACACGATGATGTTCATTTTGTTCTTTGGCAATACCATTCCATTTAAGAGGCTCTTTCCAATGGTTTTCACTCAATAAGCGACGTTGTTTTCCTATACCCCAAATATCATGACCATAGCGAACTGCAAAATTTTCTGCGTAACAATTTTTACATCCGTCAGATACCTTAGTACAACCCCACCAAGGATTATACGTATGGTGGCACCACTGTATTTTAGTATTAAACCCCATAATTAACTCGTTTCCAGACTTAAAAAAGTAAATCAGGCTCACTTAAAAAATAAATTTTAAACTCATCTTTAAAAGATCCTTTTCGTAATCCATTAGGACGATTAACTGTTATTTTCCCTTTTTTTTCCATCCCTTTTAGCACAGTTCTGTAATCTGGCTCTCGGTAAGGAGTAGAAACACTATGTTGTTGGTATAAATCTTTAAAGGAAATAGTTTGCCCAGAAAATTTTTCCATCAATAGATTCTCAAGCCCTTCTAAAGGCTGAGAAAACTGGAAGAGGAAAGGTTGGTTTGCACTAGCTGGGTTAAAATCGACTGAAAATAATGTTGGTGTAGGATTGTACTCAAAAGAAGCTACGCCTTGAGTAGAATTAGAACTATATCTTGCCATTATCTGTTTCATAGTATCGTACCCAAGAAAGTCTTTACTAACAAAGATTAAGTGATGACTAGTTCTTGTGCCTTTTTCATCTCGGAAACGAAAAGGTAAGATAAACCGCTTACCCATACCCTTAATGGCTTGACACATTTCTTCTACAATAGTCAACTCTTGTTCTGATGGTAACACGTTTTTTAGCTTCTCACGTAATAGCTTCGCTCTAGTTTCACCAAACAAAGCGTCCATATGATCTTCTACACGCTCATTGTTTAGACCCATACTTATGCGGTTGTAGTTGAAGAAAAAAATACAATCACAACCCCAATCTTTTAGTACTGTCTTAATAAGCTCTAGTGAAAGCCCTTTGTAACCCCAAGGATCTATAAAAAAAAGAGAAGGTACAAGGTTAAGATTGCGAAAAACTTTTACTATGTCTTCGCCAACTTCTTTATTGAGTATTTCTGGTTTGAATTTTAGCTGCTTGATATTAGGTAGTTCTTCAATTGCTGTTTTAAGAGAACTAAATAACTCTTTATCTTTCTCATTAAAGAAAGTTACTAGTCTTTTAGATAAATTATAATTATTAAGAGCTTTTTCCATCACTATAATAGGAGTAGATTTAGCACCATTTTTGTAATAACCTGGCCCAGCAAACAAATCAATATAAGCTAGCCTGCCTTCAGGAGCAGATCTTTTTTTATCTTGAACTGTCATTATAATATTAGCCCAAGCATTAAAATATTCTGTCACAATAGCAGTTTTAATAAATGATTGCTCTTTTTGTATATCAAAAAAGGTATTGTTAGCCATAATTTATACCACCGGCAAAAATATATATATTCCAAGGATATCTACAGGAAGTTGAGGTTCAACACTGTAGCGAACACCTGATTGTTTGCTTGCAGTACGAACTCTTTGATGGGCATTCAAAAGGGTTTTAGCTGATAGGATAGCTACTTCTTCTAAATGTGGACGCAGTAGTTCATAACCTTGAACTACCTTATCAATAAAATTACTAGCTAATTCAGCTTCAATATTGCTATCTGGTTTAGCTTGTAATAATTTTTCTGCTATTTGGATATCTAACCACTCTGCTGTTTGGGGAGAACCACTAAAGGCTAAAATCTGACAATCTTCTGCTAAGAGTTGTTTTTCTATATCTGCTTTTTTGCTTGTAATATGATAGCGCATACGAGTAAGTAAAAGGGTTGTCCGCTTTTGTACTTTATGAGTACGCATAGCTCCACAACGCCGCGCAACTCCATTCATTACAGAATCTAAAGCTGTATCTAAAGTATAAGTTGCTAGCCCTTCTACAAAAGGATGAGTACGGTTTAGGTAAATTACATTGTCCTTTACTGGTAATTGAAAACTTGCTTTTATTTGCTCTTTATCTTCTTTATCCATTGCTAGATTAGTTTTTAGGATCTCACGCAAACCTATTGGAGATTCTTTAAAGTCTATTTCTATTTCTGTTTCTGTTTTTTCCATTACAGAAGATCTATGACGTTGCAGAGCCTCAATAACAAATGACTTAACATTTACTCCCAAGCCTATAGCATTTTGTACGGCTTTTAGTTCTTGAGCTACTTCGTCAGGCTTGATAGTTTCTTGAGCAAAGACGGTGCGAGAGCGTTTTTCTCTTTCAGAACTGGCTTCCCAACGCTCAAATAGTTCTGTTTTTTGAGACTCAAACATATTCTCAAAACCTGGTAGGTAAGGGCTTCCATCACCTGTTTTTTCTCTAAGTAATAAGCCTTCAAAAACTGCTTCTATAACCTGGTTTGTGTCTACAGGGACAGGAACAGAAATGCCAAGCGAGCTACGTATTGCCTTATGCTTACGAATTAGTACATCTAAAACAATTCCATCTATTTGGTTATCAATTCCATAGTAAGTTAACACACGAACCTTTTTACTTGGCTGACCATAACGATCTACTCGACCTTCTCTTTGTTCATGGCGTGTTGGATTCCAAGAAAGGTCATAATGTAAGACTGCATCAAAGTGTTCTTGTAAGTTAATACCTTCACTTAAGCAATCAGTACAGACTAAAACCCTTCGAGGTGACTTTCCTAGCTCTAAAATTCGTTCTTCTCTATCTGCTGGTGGAAGTTCACCTGTTACAGCTTTTATTTCAACATTTTTAAGCTTTTTTCTTAGGGCATCAGCTACATATTCTGCTGTAGGAATAAAGCGACAAAATACTATAGGGTTAAAACCATCTTTGATAAATGATTCTACTACCTTAATAGCTTGCTGGAGTTTTTCATCTTTTTCACCTTTTAAGTTTTCAGCCTCTTTTGCCATATCACGAAGCCGACGGCGGTTTTTTTGCTCTTCGTTTTCGTTTTCTGGCTCAATGTCGCTACCTGGAGGAACGTCCATCCCTTCTGTTGCTTCATCGGCCATCAAATCCAGTACTGTACGCCGTCCAATCTCATCAGCTTCTTCTAAAGTTTCAGTATCAGCTGTAGCAGCACGATTACGTAGTGTTGAGGTGGCGGCGGCTGGGCTAGATGCAAGAGAACGTAGCAAAGCCAGTGCTGACCACCATTGAACACGTTGACGGTGTTTGGTTCCTGATGAATCAGTAACAATTTCACGAGCATAGCGCAACACTTTGTCAAAGAGCTTTTTGTAGCTTTCAGAAAGTTTATAAGTTGGCTCTTGGCCTTCTTTAGGCTCTTCTCGTTCTGGAAAAGGTGTATTAGCTTCCATATAGTAACGAATATCAGCGCGTCGTCTTTGAATAAAATACTTGGCTAAATTTCTGCGTTGTTGCTCGTTAGTATCTTCTGGTAAGTTAGCAAACTCAGGGTTAAGTATTGCTAAAAGTGAGCGGAAAGCATCTTCTTTACCGCTATGAGGTGTAGCGGTAACCAAAATTAGGTGGCGATCTTTGCCTTTAATTTTTGTCCTAGCTAAATCATTAACCAGTTTGTGGCGTTGATGGCGAGTGCTTCTACCTTCTCCATTATCAGCACAAGTGTGTGCTTCATCTATAATTACAAATTCTGGACAAGCTCGTAAAAAGTCATCTCGTCGATTATCTGATTTAATAAAATCCATTGATACAACTACAAAAGGATAGTGATCAAAAAGAGATTCTCCTAAATAACAACCTTTTTCTAGTCTAGTTGCAGTACTAGGTAAAACTAACTCAACTTCAATATGAAATTTATCCCTTAGCTCGTCTTGCCATTGTTCAGCTAGTTGTGGAGGACAAAGAACGGCTAGTCTCTCAATTTCACCCCGATCAAGGAGTTCTCTAGCGATAAGACCAGCTTCAATGGTTTTTCCAATACCAACATCATCTGCTATTAATAGTCTTATAGGGTCAAGCTTAAGTGCCATTAGCAAGGGAACTAGCTGATAAGGGCGAGGTTCTACAGCTATTTTGGCAAAAGAACGAAAGGGGCCAGCACTAGAACGAAATCCCAAACGTAACGCATCACGAAGCAAGCGAGAGGAAAAATAATCACCTATTTTATTGGGGTCTGGCAAGTCAAAACGTGCAGGTTCAACAGTTTCTAATTGAGTCAAAATTCCTGTTATTTCATCATCTGTGCCACCAAGGGGTCTTAAGATAAGTAACTCTTTGCCTGATTCTGGTAATACTACCCATTCTCTACCACGTGCTTTGACTAATGAACCTACTGCAAATGACATTTCTTTTCCTCTGATCTATTTGTTTAAAAAGCTATTGATAAAACGGCTTGGTTTTCCAACCCAAGAGACAAAAACTTGATCACGTGCCCTGGTAATGCTGACATAAAGTAACTGCTGTTCTCTAAGTATTGCGTCTTCTTTAGATTGGGAGTCAGTAATCTTAATTGCAGTAGCTAATGGCATAAAATCTTCTGATACATCAATAACAAAAACTACTTTAAATTCTAAACCCTTAGCACGATGCATAGTGCCGAGGTGAATGGCCTGCACACTTACATCAATATCTTTCTGTAAACGATGGCTAGGAATGTTTGCTTTCCTTAATGAAGTTTCAATGGTAGTAAGTCGGTCACTAGTACGGGCAAAAATAGCTATATCATTTACTGATAAGCCTTTTTCTAGAAAGTTATTTATCTCACCAACAATAAATTCAATTTGTTGGTTTTGTTTGTCAAAACTAACTAGCTCTGGTTCAACACCACTAAGTAGACTGCGGGTACCTTTGCGGCTATCTTCATTACCATCTAAATCATCACCTTTATGGCCAATAATTTTATCTGCAAAACGTCGTATTTGCTCTGTAGTACGGTAATTAAGCTTTAAGATGTGGGAACGGCCTCTTACATCTATTCCTAGTGCTTTTAAGGTAAATTTATTTGCATAGATTCTTTGTCCACCATCCCCAACCAACATTAAACCATTTGGATCTTTACCTGCTAAAGCGGCAAGAAACATAAGCTCTTGGCTACCAAGATCTTGTACTTCATCAACTACTACAGCATCAAACTGGCTAGTAACTTTACCTGAAATTATTAATTCACGCGCATACTTGCACAGTCCAGACCAATCAATTTCATTCTTTTCTTTAAAGGTTTCAAAGACACGCTCAAAGACTTGCCAAACTTGTTTTCGTTCTTTGACAGTTAATGGAGTGCCACGGCCAGCACGGTTTGCACTACGGTACTCTTCCCAGGAAATAATCCCTTGTGCTTGAATGACATTCTCCCATTCAAGCATCAATGAATTTGCTTGAAGCGGTGAGTTGATATAACGTTGATAACGCTCTAATAATTCACCTACTTGAGAATTATCTATAGGCTTTAACTGTTTACCAGCATTATTGACAATAGCCATAGCTTGCTGATGAACTGTCCCAACAGTTATTTTTAATAATTCTTCTTTACTACATAAAATAGCTAAATTTTGTTGTAGGTTATTACAAAGTGTTGTTACATAACTAGTTAGAAATACTCGTTTGCTTTGTTTAGCTAAATGTCTGGCTCGATGTAAGGCTACTACAGTTTTACCTGTACCTGCTGAGCCTGTGATTTTTACTGCACCGTTAAAATTTCCTGTAGCTAGCTTTTGTTGAGATGGGTGCAAAAATACTGCCCAAGTAGAAAGCGGTTCAGCTAGCATTTTTATTAGTTCTTCATTACTCTCTAGCTTAAAGAAACGGCGACGAGTATCTTGGCTTTCTATTACTGGTTTGTTAGCCAGTAGCGGTATTGGTGGAGTAACAAACTCTCCAGCAGCAAGCTTTAGCAACCTTTCAGCTACTTCTTCTGGTAATTTTGGAAGTATTTCATCTAGTAAAATATCTTCAGAAATCACCTTACGAACGGTAGGAAGCCAATCAGGAGGTAGTCCTAGGCTGATTAAGTAATCATCTTTATGAGTGTCAAATATTGCTGAAACTATTGTAGCAGGTTGGCTAGCTATAACTTTTTGTTCAGTTAATTCTGGTGATTCAACAATTTGCAAAGCACCAGTAACAATATGACGTTCAATTTTTCTACTTTTTGCCCAGTCGTAAGCATCATCGTGACTACCAGCATAAAGTACTGTATGAGTTCCGCTTTCTTTATGAATTATAGCGCGAAGGTTTTGGCTAATTCGTCCTGACCATAGATTTTTGTCTTTGGTATGAATAATTCGCTCTAGGCTAATACCAGGGCTTGTGGGATCTTCAAATAGTTTACCTAAGAAATCCCAAATGCGTTTGGCATCAGCAGAATCTAACTTTCTTACAGAAGCTATTAATGTATCAGCAAGTAGAATCGACATTGCCAGCCTTCCTAAAATAATTTAGTAATTTCTATTAGCGGTGTCTCAGGGTTTACCATTAGTAGAGAGACTTCTTGTTCTTGCAAAATTTTTTTTACAATCTCAACATTGCTATCTAATTGATCTAACAGACGTAAAAGCTTACCATTTCTTGACACTTCTGCCAAATAACTACCTACAACGCGTCCATCCCTAGTAATATCACTTCCTGCTTCAATAACAAAACTGCTTTCAGCTAAAGTTTTAAGTAATGTATGCCATTTTTCATCAAAAAGATCCAAATCTATATTTGGTTGAACTTTCTCACTATTGATTGAAGAAGTTTTTAATTTTGGTATTTGAGGCTGTCCAAATGTGCTGGGATATTTTTGAATAATACTTAACCAATCATCCTTTAAGCCAAACCTAATCACTGTGTAACCGTAATTTTCCATACAGTCAGTTTGGAAAATATCCCGTTTATGACGGTCTGGATGCTCGTGATGAGGGCCATCTATATAGACTACTACGGGTTTTTCATAAAGAAAATCTGGCTTTGTTTTACAAGCTTTAATAAAAACTTGTGCTTTTGATGGTAAATGTAAACTTCTTTCTTCTAAAAAATTTAACCACTGACGCTCTAACTCAGAATCACATAACCTCTTTAATTCCACTAAATGTTCACTACGAGTTTTTTCTGATGGGGCTACAATAATAGTTGACTCAGAGTAGTTAACCAATAAGTCTTTAATGTTTTTTCTATCAAGCAAAGCATGATCTTGTTGATTACTATAATTCATCAAACAATCGTAACAAGCAGCTTCACACTCTTCTTGGGCACGTGGGGCTTTGCGTTTGTTTTCTTTAGTGTCTGGATCAAAGTGACAAAGTTTTAGAGCTTCTCTAGCTACTTTAGCAAAGGCTTTTGGGTCATCAAGTAAGCGGCGTAAAACTCCTGCCCCTCCTTCTGCTGACTCGTAAAAAAGTATTTGACATCGACTGTTTCTTTCTGGCAAAGGTTCTACTGCTAGTTCATTGTCTTCTAATTGATAAAAGACCTGAATAGCATTCTTTAATGCTGACTGCAATGATGCCATTTGACTATCATCTAATGGTTCGACAGGTTGAAAGATTAATGAGTTTCTTCTATCTTCTACATAAGGAATAACTCTAAGCCTACGTTGAGAAAGATTATCTGCGTCACTATCATCATTGTTACCAGTCTCATTTTTCTCACTATCCCAGTAGCCACGTTCTTGATCTAAAACAAAACCATATTTTGCTTTATCCTTACGCCTAGCCCAACCAAGATTAATACGCCAAAGTGTTGCAGCTTGTCCATAATTAAAATAGGCAATAACTTTTCCGTTGTGTTCAATAGAAGCAGTTCTACATGAAGGCCATCCATTGTAATTGGCAAACCTTATACCTGTACGAATATCATAACCCTGTTTGATACGTTCTTCTTCATCAGAGTTTATTTTGTCACGCCGTTTAGTAGAAACATTTTGTAATCGAAAAAGTTTGTCCAATATTTTTGTAAGAGGGGTTTTGCATTTTTCACATAAATCAACACCACTACCAGTGGTTATCGGGTGTAAATAGCCACAAGAAGAACAAAGTTTAGCTTGACAAGTAACCAGTTCATCGCCTTCAAATGAAAGTACAACTTTATTAATTAAATATCTAGAACCTTCATGGTAGACAATAGCTCTAGGGCCAAATTCTGATATAGCCAAAAACCTAGGTCTAGATAAAAATTCATCTTTATTTTTAGTATATCTAGCAGGAATATAAGCAGAAATTGGCAAGCGAGGAAAACTATAACCTGGTAAAAACCCTTCACTGGCAAAATAACGATAACTATAAAAGTCTGATTGCCAAATGTCAGTAGTTTGTGTAAGTAAATCTAATTGGTTTTCTGCTTCCTTACGTAGGCTTTTGGCTTGGTTTTTATCTGCTGTACTGCGAGAAGCATCTACTATAATACGATTTTGGTTTTCTCTTTGAATTAATGCTGAATTATAAAGACCTCTCCATCTTTCACAAACCCTATCAAATTCACGACCAACTTGGTTTATTGTGTCTTCTAACCAACGTTCACTATACCAATCTGATTGATTTAAATCGTTTTTGATTGTTTCCAGTACGGCTTGGGAACGAATTAAGCTGTTTTGTCTTGGTTTTTCTGCATTAACTTCTTGTAAAACTTGATCTAATAACTTTAGGCTAGGCTTTTCACCTGCTACATCCAGTATTTCTTTAAGTGAATTATGTAAGTTAATTCCTGATTCTGCTAACCAAATAGCATAAATATGAGCTTTTACTAAGTCTTCGTTAGCTAAATCTAGTTTAGGTGGAGTTACTGCCCCTGCTACCATTTGTTCAGGCCGCTTGAAGAAATATTGATCATGTGGACTACCTGTCGAACAATAAGAAAAAACTAAAGCCGGTTGGCCACTACGCCCAGCACGCCCACTTCGTTGAGCATAATTAGCCGGTGTAGGAGGAATATTGCGTAAATTGACTACATTAAGATCAGAGATATCAACACCAAGCTCCATAGTAGGTGAGCAATAGAGTACAGGTAATGAGCCTTCACGAAACATTTGTTCTCTTGTGCCTCTGAGGTTGTAAGGAACTTGTGCAGTATGTTCACGAGCTTCTAAACCTTGGAAGGTAGTTGCTATAGTTTTGTAAAACTCTACAAAAAAAGGATTAGTACGTCCACCTTCGGCAGATTCTTTGGGTATTCTAATAGGATCATGAAAGGCTCGTTTACCGTCACCAGCTAACCAAAGCATAGCAGATGCAGGAAGTTGATAACCTGGTACATCTTCATCTTTACCTTTGCGAGGTTCTGCTACTATTTCAACTAACCCTGCAATACGTAAATTCTCTAATAAATCTAAAATGACTTTTTTAGTTTCTTCTATTGAACTACTGTCTTTTTTTATAGGGAAGGTTAGTTGTCGCCTAAGATATTGTCCAAAGCCCCCTCTAGGTGATAAATAAATAAAACTACGCTCATCCTCTTTTTGTGAAGATCTTGGAAAAAGAATAGGTGCATATTCCATTCGCTCATTTTCATCTATTGCCCATGGTGCTATTAAGTGTTGGCTACTTTGTTGTTGAATTTTTTCTTGATACTCACCGGTCAAAAAATCTACTTTAATTACTAGTTCCCGTCTCATGTAATCGAGCAAGGCTTTGGCTACTTTCATTCTGGTTGCAGGGTTAGCTTGGGCTAATGCTTGATGAGAGTTTTGCCAAATATCTTCTGCTTGACAAAGCTCATCTAAAGAAATGTATCTGATTTCTAATAAACCGCATTGTTCTAAATTAGGTGAAGTAACACGCCAACCTCTTCTTAAGTCTCTATAAAGTCGATAACCAAGTACGTTTCTTAAAGCACGTTTAATTTCCTCTAAGACTTGAAATCGAGGATTTTCAGCTGTTGTATATAGGTTTAACGGCAAGGATAGTGCTTCAAAAACTTTTTGTGGAACATCCTCATGCCTTAGACCACTAGAACCCGCTTTACTAACTGCTTTATATAATGCTGAACGTAGTAACCCTATCTCAACAAAATCATTAAAATGCCCCGCTTGTAAGGAGGCATCTTGGCGGTTATCTGTAAAACTAAGCAATTTTTGAGCTTCTTTTCCAAGTGTAGGAGTGTTTTGCAGGCTTTTAATGGCGGATAAACTCAAAATAGTCGTGGCAGTACTACGACCTTCTGAACCAAGAGAAGTAAGTTTACCAAAATCGCTATGTTGACGTGAGTTATAAGAAACACCACAATGCAAACAAAATGCAAAAGGGCTTGTTAAATAATGACAATCAATGCCTTCTTGGCTGTCTTTACCATTTGAACCGAGTCTGATTAAAAGAGGAAGTTGTCGATTGCTACGTATACGAGTAATTCCATTATGATCTTCTTTCCAATCTTCAGGTAACTTCTCAATAACTTCCACTGTGTTAATGGGCCAAGGTTCTTCTGTATTATAATATATGAAACCTGGTTGAGACCCTTCTAAATTATGTTGATCAGTTAAGTCTCGTGGAATAACCATTCTTAAATTTGAACTAGGTTCTCGTACTAGGCGAACACAATAGTATTCTTGTCCACACTCACGACAGAAAACTATGGGTAACAATATTCGTTCGCGATCACCAGGAACAAATTGTTGTCCTTGCATAGTAATATGGCGTATTTGTGGGTCTTCTAGTGAACAATAAACGGTATCGCCACGACTGATAAATTGATGCAACCGAAAGGCAAAAGGCTTAAGCCCTGTATTTGGATCAGGTTGACATTCATAACCTGCCAGTAATCCCATTTGTATTGCCTTAGTACATTCATCAATAGAAATCCCAGTTAGTTTACCTAGTTTATTTGCGGCCCCTTCTTCACCTTGGATACTACAAGGTTTGCTTCTTACTAAACGGGTACTTTCCATTTCTTGGGTAATACCAAAAGTACTTTCTATCCAACTTGAGAGAGGATTATCTATAAAAGCAGCATACTCTTTGGGTGGTTTAGAAGGAGGATCAGTTATGTATTTGGTTAATTGTTCAATAAATTGAGGATCTTTATCTTTTGCTAATGTAGCACGGCGCAAAGTTTCACCAATAACATTTTTTGCCTTTACTTCAGAGCCAAAAAGTTGGCTAGCAACTTCAGCTACTTCTTTTCTTTGTTGTTTGTAACTACCTACACCAGCTAAAGTTGCAGATGTGCCTATGTATTGCAGGTTTTTAGAATTTACTGCATTTTGTACTCTACGAACCAACAAAGCAACATCAGCCCCTTGTCTTCCTCGATAGGTATGTAACTCATCTAATACTAAGAAACGTAAGTTTTGTGCGTTCTCTATCAATTTCTTATCGTGGGGACGAGTCAAAATTAGTTCTAGCATCACATAGTTAGTTAGAAGTATGTCTGGAGGATTATTTCTAATAAATTCTCTTAGGTCTGTTGGTTCTTGACCAGTGTAACACTTAAAAGTCACAGGGGGTTTATCTTTGGGGTAACCATGACAAAGAAATTTTTCTAATTCTCCAAACTGACTATTTGCTAAAGCATTCATAGGATAAACTACGATCGCTTTTATAGAGTTACCTGATCCATTCTTTAACACATAATCGACTATAGGGACTATGTAAGAAAGACTTTTGCCAGAACCCGTTCCTGTAGTGAGAACGTAGTTGCTACCATTTTGGGCGGTGTAAATAGCATCAGACTGGTGTCGATGAAGCCTAAATGCTCTACCCTTACTATCTTTTTCTGATTTATTGATGCGAAAAATACTGCTACATTCCTTATGTAAGATACTTTGGCTAACTAAATCATCAATCCATTCTCCAGGCTCAAATGAAGGATTTAGTTGCAGTAAAGGCTCTGGCCAAAGAATTCCTTCTTTGAATTTTTGTCGAACATATTCTTCAATACGATTGTTTTTAATTTGAATAAAACTTTTAACGTAAGATAAATAATCTTTTATTAGTTGCTCACGAAAGTTAAATATATCCATTATCCAAAAGCCTCTGTAGCTCTCCACTAAAGTGTGGAAGAGGAAAAACACCATTTAGAAATGGTGGAAGATAAAAGTTTAGACTTGCGACCTCTAAGTTTAGGAGAAGACCAAGGCTTAAGAGGAACGCGAAAAGATAAAAATTCTTTCAAAATCAAGAAACTATTCTATTACTTCTTAAACTTTATATTCTATGTAACAATTATTACGTTTCATTATATATTACTTTTAACTTATTGATTTTGCACATTATATCTATTTTTCCTTAGCTTGATGCGCATGGGGTGATGCAATCAGCGCGGCTCAAACCTTGAGGCAAAACGGATTTAAGCAAGTTTATGTATTAAAAGGTGGATGGAACGGCTGGAATGCTGCTAGTGGGCAAGTTCAGGCTAAGTAATAATTTTTTAAGTGCAACCACCTTGACCACATCTTTATAAAAATAGATATGGTCAAGGTGGTTGTAGTTTTGTTACTTTCTAATGATTAACTGCTGATTTACTTTCTGGTAAAGCTTGTAAACTAATCATTTTATAGCTTTGCTCCAAATCCATAGTGGTTAAGAAAATGGGTTGTTTTGTAGGCAACATTTCGGCTGCAACAATTTTATTAACAATATTTAACACACGAATTTCCTGGTTATTGGTTTTATGTTGCCAAATTTGTACTACCTTTTGCATTATCTTACTCCTAAGCTTATTGCTGTTTAGCAAATGATTCTGTTGGTAAAAAATTTTCTTT
>JAHFUF010000551.1 GCA_023265235.1 Blastocatellia bacterium | reverse complement strand
ATCTGCTTTTACATCTACAGTTAGAAAATTTTGTGTAGGTGGCACAATAATCTGTTTTTGGTCAGTGTAAACCTGTCTATCCCAAACCATTAAGGCTTGTAGAAAAATATTTGGTACATGTTTTTGCTCTATTGGGATTTCGACTAGTTGGACAGTTCCAGTTAAATGCAAAAGTTGATAGCTATAAAGATCATCAGCTTCTGTACTAAATAACACATAGCGATCATTACTTGGAACAGTGATCATTACTGAAGCTTTTTGCCCAACTTTTACAGTGTCTTTGTCTAAGACTATTTGTACAGTGTTAGAGCGATAACCAAGTTCTGTAGTCTGATTATTAAGTGCCCAAAACGTAGTTTGTGTGGTAATTGGAGCACGACCTTTGTCTTTACTAGCCCATTCTAGGCGGTAATAACCAACCTTTGGTGGCTTAGCATTAAACTCTGCTTCACCATCTTTACCAGTAGTAATTTTATCAGTCAAAATGTCTTCGTGTTCATAACCTCTAAATTTTAACCGCCAAGCCTTCTTTCCTGGCTCGGTTGGTGGAGGAAACTGAGGAAATTGACGACGTACTTTTTCTAGCTCTTCGCCTTTGACTTCTTTATCACTTGGATCAAGCCAAATATCATACCAATAATCACGCACTAGCTTGACATTACCTTCAACAGATACTGCTTGGTCATTAGCATCAATGGTTTTAACCTTTATTTTTAGGTTGTCTTCTGGGCGACAAAGGTAACGCTCAGGGTTTAAGTAAACATAGTAGCGTTGGTTTGTAACTCTAATTTTTTCTGAACCAATAATTTCACGGCGTGAACTATCAGTCACCCTAGCTTCAATACGGTATTCATAGTCTTGCGCGCCATAGTTAGGAGTTTCAAAAACTAATTTTGCCTTACCCTCTTGGTCAGTCTTTAAGGTTTCTTGCTTAATTATTTGACCGTTGCCATAGTTATAATTATAGCGACTGTCAAAGTCTTCATAATACCAAGAATAATCACGCGGTTGGCGATAATAATGATAAAAAGGATTTTGATAGACCAACACCTGGACAGTAGCATTAGCAACAGCACCACCAAAATAGTAGTCCGCTTGGACATTTACTTCTACTTTTTCACCAACACGAAAAGCCTTTTTCTTTCCATCTTCTTCAGGTGTTTTTACGCTAACCTTAAACTCAGGAAGTTTATATTCTTCAATACGAAATAGTACCGCATCGCCAATACCATGATGTTTGCCTTCATCCCAAAATTGAATGCGATATTCTCCTAAAGTCATAGTTTCAGTAAGCGCGAGCGAGTCCCAAGCACTACCAAAAGTGTTTAGCTTTGTTTTACCTTCTTTTACCTTTGCGCCTTTAGGGTCAGTGACTTCAAATTCTACTGTTTCATTAGCAGGAGTGGAATAAACCGAACCATTATAACGACGTGCAATAAACTTCCACTTTGCTTCTTCTTTTGGTCTATAAGCAGGGCGATCTGTGAAAGCATAAATTCGCCAAGGCTGATTATTATAACTATTGCTATAGTTATAACCTAAGCTAAAGGCTTGATAACCATTGCTTGTAGCAGAAATAAAAATATCTTGATTGGATGTACTATTTGGTAAGCTAAAAACTGCTATTCCATCTTGGTTACTCTGTAAGTTCAATTGCTGCCATACATATGAACCAATCGTACCATTATAATAGCGATACCAAAGTTTTATGGTAGCACCAGCAACAGGAGCACCATCAATAACATTATTAAAATAAGTTAAGACTTGTTTTCCAGAGGTTTTAACCAAAAGTGCTGTGTTGGTAATTAAAATAAGTTCTTTAGACGTATTATCACCACTTTTTCCTTCTATTACATAAGCACCAACGGCAAGCTTTTGATCTAGGATAAGGTTCTCTGAGACAGGTTTATAGTCACCTTTATTTTCTACAGTTTTTGTCCAAGTTTTTACTTTTTCACAACCTTCTAGCTTAACCTGTTGTAACCAAGCACTATTACCAACATTAGGGTCAGTAAATCGAACATGTTCGTTTAAGTCAACTTTATAGAGGGTTAAATCTATTTGATTAACATTACGGTAACTAAGGGAAAACTGTACTTCTGAGTCTGGTAGGAAAAAATTAGATACTCCTACTTGGACATAAGCCCTAGTAATTTCATTAATTTTTTGTTGGGCTTGGTCAAAATAACGAGTTTCGCCTTTTTTATAATCGCTAATTAGTTGACGATAAAGCTTTAATGCATCAGCATAATCAATTTGATATTGCGGTTGCCCTTCTTCAGAAAAAACCACTTTACCGTAGTTTTGCAACCATTCAGCATAATAATAAAGCGCGTCATCATACCAATCTGAGCCTTTACCAAATTTTATTGCTGCTTCAAATTGTTCTGGCACCTGTAAACGATGATTACTGTCGCCATTATAACGAGTAGCCATTGCTAATAGATAATAAGCATGTGCTTTTTCATTATCAGTCTCAGAAAGTTTCAAAGCATTTTCTAATATTTGAGCAGAAAAGACATTACCATAATAACCATAGTAGTAATAAGGTTCTGCCCAAGTAGGGCGAGCAGAGGAAAAAATAATCTTTAAGTAGCGTTCGCGAGCAAGTTTGAGGTCTTTTGAGCCTGCCCAAAAATCCAGTGCAGCTAAATAATAGCCAGTAGCTTGTCCCCAATTACGGCTATTAGTACGTTGCCACCAAAAATCAGCAATTGACTCTTGAACTTCAGCCCAAACTAAATCACGATCCTGTTCACGCTTAATATCTCTTACCAATATATTTAATTGTTCAAGAGCTTTGTCAAATTTTGTGTTGTCTGGTGTATTACTAGCGGCTTGAGAACGCCAAAGTGTGTCTGCCAAACGGAAATTCACCCAACGAGTTTCTTTTTCAGCAAGTTTTAGCTGTGATGCTTTTTGATAAATTTCACTGGCACGACTATAGGATTTTTCCTGATAAAACCTTTCGGCTTCAGCTTTAAGCTGTTCATAATCATTGTTTTGCGAATAAGTAACCATAATCATTCCTAATAGTAAACAGATTAGTAGTACAATTTTCATAGATTTTTTACTTTCTTGATTGGGGTTTTCTACTTGGACGCACTAAAGAACAATTTGTTCCACAGTAAGAGCAAACCTAAAAGCCACATCTACAGACAATTACCCCTAAGTAGGTTTAATATTAGCCAGTAAGGTTTGTAAAGCTGTCCTTAACTCACTCAAAAACAAATCATCTAGAGGGTTGTCTGATTCTAAATCCCCAATAATAATTTGGAGTAGCATGGCAGTTTCTTTAGAAGTACTAAGTAGGATTTCCCTGTTAACAGAAATTATTTTAGGGGAATTAGATGAAGAAATTTCCGAAGATAGTGACTGAGAAAAATCTGATGATGCCCGCATTGCTTTTTGATCATCACTATCACCTACGGTTATAGCTTCTGGAGAAGACAAAATCATTTTTTGTAATTCACTAAGATCTGTTTCCCTTGTTTTCCTATTGACTTTTAGACGCGGCACAGAATCAGTCTTTCTACTTTTTAAGCTAATATTAATAGGGTTACTAAATGGGTTATTAACAGTAGGATGTCCTCCTGTACCAAAAGCCATTTTGGCTGGTTTATCTGTTTGGCTATTATTTATAAGTGATTCTACTGGAGGTAGGTTAAGTTTTTCTTCTAGAGTAGGCAAGTCACCTTCTATTTCCAGCATTTTAGTAGCAGTTTTAGCAGGATCACTAGCTAAAAGTAGTGCTGCTTCTAAGTCCTGTTCACTAGCATTTAGAAAAACTTTTAGGAATTCTTGTTCTGTGACAGCCTTAACAGCCACTTCTAATTCTGAGGCAAAAGCAAGCATATCAGGAGGTCGATTATTAGGAATTTTTTCTAGTGCATGCATTACTACTGCATTAATTACTGCTGGAATATCTTTGCGGATCTCATAAATAGAACGAGGTTTTTCTGAAGCCTGTTTAACAGCAATTGCTGTATGTGAAGAGCCAACAAAAGGTAATTGACCTGTTAATAGCTCATAAAGAATAATGCCTAAAGAATAAACATCAGATCGAACATCTACTTCTTTACCATAGCATTGTTCTGGGGACATATAATGAGGAGTGCCAACAACAAAACCTTTACGAGTAATATTTCCTTCTATTTCATTATGAGAGGTCTCTTTAAATTTCGCGATACCAAAATCAAG
>JAHFUF010000550.1 GCA_023265235.1 Blastocatellia bacterium | reverse complement strand
GTAGTATTTACAGATTGTCCTCCTGGCCCAGAGGAACAAAATGTATCAACACGAACATCTTTCATATCTATATGTACGTCTACTTCTTCGGCTTCTGGCAACACAGCAACAGTAATAGCTGAAGTATGAATACGCCCCGAGCTTTCTGTTTGCGGCACACGTTGTACACGGTGTACCCCTGATTCGTGTTTTAGTTTAGAGTAAACTTTATCACCTTCAATCATTGCAACAGCTTCTTTAAGTCCGCCTAAACCAGTTTCTGAAGAGTCCAAAACCGTCAGTTTCCAGCCTTGTCGCTCAGCATAACGAGCATACATACGTAAGACTTCGGCGGCAAAAAGCGCAGCTTCTTCGCCGCCTGTGCCAGCACGAACTTCTAATAACACATTTTTATCATCATTAGGATCTTTAGGTAGTAATAATACTTTTAAGTCTTCTTCAGTCTTAATCAGTCTTTCCTCTACACTAGAAACCTCTTCACGAGCCAAAGCTAACATTTCTGCGTCATCTGACTCTTCTAGGAGTTGTTTTGCTTGTCCTAGGTCATCTTGTAAAGTTTTGTACTGACGATATTTAGAAACAACTTCTTCTATTTCTCTATGCTGTTTAGCCATTTTAGTATATTTACTAGGATCAGCTAAAACCTCAGGGTCACCCATTTGGTTAGTCAAACCGTCAAATTTTTGTTCAATGGATGCTAATTTTTCAAACATAATCTTGTCCTCTTAAAAGATAAAGTTGGTTAAAGGGTTAAACTACTGGCAATAATACTACTTAGTCTGCGGCTAAAGCTTCGTTGGTTTGGTTGGCTTGATTACCTATCTGATTACCTAATTGTAATGCTTGTTTTAAGGCATAAATTGCTACTTCTAATTGGTCATCAGAAGGCTCTTGAGTAGTAATATTTTGGAGCCAAAGTCCTGGTGCTGTTAAAACTTTAAATAAGCCAACAGCCCAAATTCTTTTCGTCTTTAACTCTCCATCTTTGGTAGCTAGACATCTGGCAGAAAAACGAATAAATTCATAAGAAACTCCTGCAACTAAAGGAATTAACACTATTCTAGCTAAAAAGTTTAGCCAAAATGAATCAAATTTAATAATTGAGAAAGTAATAATGCTTACTACCATAACAATCATTAAAAATGATGTTCCGCAACGAGGATGTTGTCGTGGCTGACAGCGAGAGTTTTCTACTGTCAAACTCTCTCCAGACTCCCAATTATAAACCACTTTATGTTCTGCTCCATGGTATTGAAAAACTCGTTTTATATCTTCCATACGAGAAATTAAAGCAATAAACCCTAAGAACAGTATCATACGAATAACACCATCTACTAAATTAAACAAAAGTGATGGTCGTACAGGTCTAGCATAAAACTTGGCAGTTTCAAAAACTTCTTGCACCTTATCTTGCCAACTCATTGTATTTACAGTATTTGAAGATAAAGTAGTGCTTTGAGCCACTACTTTATTTTGTTCTCGATATTGGCTAAAAGTTTCTCCACGAGCAACTAAAAAAATTAAATTGGTTAAAAACAAAGGAAGAAAAAGGAAAATCGCTAAGTTAAAAACTATTGCTGGTAAAATAGCAAAAATAGTTGTTTGGGTTTGAGGTGTTGGCTTTTTACCCTCTTTTTCTTCTTCGGCTTCAATAGCAACATTAGCACTAAAAGTAAGCGCTCTAACCCCAAGTAACATAGAATGTATTAGAGCAACACTACCCCTAATTATAGGAAGTTTTACAAATGGAAACCTAACACTATGTGGAGGGATAAGCTCTTCTAAACTAACTATTTGCCCGTTTGGTTTACGTACTGCAACCGAATAAGCATTAGGTGCTCGCATCATTACACCTTCAATAACAGCTTGTCCACCTACTATAATTTCTTCTTCTTTCATAAAACCTCAATCTCCTTTTAAGATAGGGAAAATCAGCCCTAAAAAGTAAAACCACAGAATAATTTAAATAGGCGCATTAGGAGCGCATTACTTAAATAAATCTGTGGTTAAATTACTTATTAGCTAATGTTTATTTACAGCTTTGGTTGGATAAGCAAATAGGCTAAAACCTTCTTGGCATATATAGAAATACATATATTTATTTCCAACCTCGCCACTAGTAATTTACTTTTGTGCACTTGGCATACTACGCGCGTATTTTTTGTTAAACCTGTCTACTCGCCCAGCAGTATCAATTAATTTTTGTTTACCAGTATAGAAAGGATGGCAAGCAGAACAAATATCTAAGCGCAATTCTTTTTTTGTTGAGTGAGTCTTAAATTGCTCACCACAAGAACAGCTAACATTTATTTCGTGATATTGAGGATGTATTTTCTCTTTCAAGGTAGTTTCTCCACTAAGTTATTTTAAGTTATTTATTGATTTTATATAGAAACAGTAAAGATAATGCGTTTTTTAACTTTCTGTCAAGTATTTATTCTCACCTTTCCTCACCTTTTTACTTTTTAATCTGTATTTTTGTCTGGTACTAAAAATTAATTGACCAGTGTTTAGTAAAACGGTTATTGATTTCCCCAACCCCATTTGTGATACAATTTCACTGAACAAACTAAGCTAGATTCACGTAACGCTAAACTAACAAAACTTAAAACCTGAATTTGAATTAAACCCTTATGGAACCAATAAATCAACCTGAATTAGACAAACTTACTGTACCAAATGACACTGAGTTAATAGATAACTCACAAACTAGTATTAGCCAAACAAATGAACCCCATCTACTTTATAATCCTGTTATGGATTATAACCAATCTAGCAGCCTAAACCCTCTTAATAGCCCAATAATACAAGCTAAAACAGAATTTCAAGAAAACTGTCAACTTGACAGCCCGCAAAGTTTGGAGATTCTTCCAGACTCTCAAAGTATTCCAGTTGAATTAATTAATGAAGCCACTGCTTTAAGTAAGATTAATTCGGAATTAGATTGCCTAGAAAGTTCATCCCCTTCTTTATCAGAAAGCTCTCAACACACTGATAGCATTAATACTGAGACCAGCAATAAAACCTTAGCAACTCCAAATCAAGTTAAAAGACCTAAGCTATCTATGCCACAACTCTACCTACGCACAGATACACTTCCAAGTGTACGAGGTTTTCTGCCTGATGATGATTTACAAATAGAGCTAATAGCTCAAGAAAAAGAGAATCATCCTAAAACTTGGTTTAGAGAAGCACGTTCTTTAGTACGAGACTTTTTATTTGCAGCCGCAACTGCATTATTAATTGTTATTTTTGTCATTCAGCCAGTAAAGGTAGAAGGCACTAGTATGTTACCTAGGCTACATAATGACGAAAGAATATTTATTAACAAATTCATTTATCAATTTGAATCCATTAAGCATGGAGATATTGTTGTTTTTTGGTACCCTAAAAACCCTAGTCAATCCTTTATCAAAAGGGTAATTGGTGTGCCTGGTGACGAGATTCGTATTACTAATGGGAAGCTTTTCATCAACAACAAACCCGTTCCAGAACCTTATCTTTCTCCAGAATACACTTCTAATGTAATGCCCAACCGCTATTGGATGGTAGAGGAACATCATTATTTTGTTATGGGTGATAACCGTGATGCTTCTAATGACAGTCGTGCTTGGGGGTTAGTACCAGAAAAATATATTTATGGAAAAGCAATATTTCGCTATTGGCCATTAGACAGTGCTGGTACACTAGGAGACTAACCTACAGAGGGAGTACTAGCTCAAACCAAGTGTTATCTACCGAACTATGCCAATTAATAGATCCATTATGTTCTTTAGCAATACTTTGCACTAGGTATAAACCTATACCTGAGTGATTTCTACCTCCTTTTGTAGTAAAAAAGGGTTGAAATAGTTGTTCTTTATATTCTTTTGGGAGATTACCAACAAAGTCGTATACTTTTATACCTATTTTTTCATTTTTTATTTGGTAAGTACTTACAGATATTCTCTTACAATTTACATTGGTGCAAGATTCTGCTGCTTCAATAGCATTATTAACCAAAGCTAAAATAGCTCTAGCCAACTTGTTTTGATTTCCTTTAAGTTCCTTTAAGTTTTGTTGTAAGTGCAGGTTTAATTGTACCCCAGAAATAAGTAAGCGTGCATTTACTAGCTCAATAACATCTGTGACAATTTTATTAATATCAGCCCCTAGCCCCTGATCATTATCCTTAGCAATACAGAGTAAACTATTTAACTTAGC
>JAHFUF010000045.1 GCA_023265235.1 Blastocatellia bacterium | reverse complement strand
GAAGCCAAAACACAATTAGAAGCCATTTTACGTGAACAACCAAAAAATGCTCGTGCATTATTTGGCATAGCACAAATTATTAATAATCAACCTTCCAAAGTAGAACTAGATGACAACAACTCTGATGATGACAAAATTGCTGCCCAAGAGGAACGTTTTGCCCATGCTGTAAGGCTTTATCGAGATGCAATTGCTGCTGCTAATTCAGAGGAAAAATGGATGGTTTCACAAAGTCATGTCTTAATTGCTCGAATCTATGATTTTATTGAGGAAAGGGACGCAGCAGTCAAAGAATATGACAAAGCAATTCAACTAGGTGATATACCTCAAGGCGCGTATAAAGAAGCTGTAGAAGGCAAAAACAAGCCTTATGTTCCAATAGGAAATAAATAAAATTAGCTACATCTTTTAGATAGTTAAAACTACACTATATAGCAATTATTTTTAATATAAAATCAGTGTATTTATCTTATACCATAAAGCTTTAGTGGAAAGGTAATTTGCAACATCGCAATTTTGTGATATTTTATGAACTTGTGGACATTCAAATGTTTCTTAAAAAACAAAAGCGGGGATGATGTAGTTGAAGCATGGTATAACGATCAAACAGCAGAAGTAAGAGCAGCTTTTGATAGTGCTATTAATTTTTTGAGTCAACAAACTAGGTGGCAACGTCCTCAAATAGGAACACTAACAGAAGAGTGTTCAGGATTAATAGAAATAAGATTTAAAGCTGGAAGAAAACAACATAGACCTTTAGGGTGTTATGGTGGAGAAAAAGTATTTATTTTTCTCTTACCAGAAGTTGTTGAAAAAGACAGCAAATTTGTTCCTAAAGATGCATGTGCAATAGCTAAAAAGCGAAAAGATATAATTGATGGAGATAAAGATCATGTCCAAATCTGTGAATTTGAGTCATAAGAAATTCAAGAAATTTTTAGACAAACCCTATAGGGATGCCTATATAGCAGCACATATAAAAAATAATATTGCCTACCAAACACGCTTAATGAGAGAACAAAGAAACTGGACACAACAACAATTGGCTGAAAAAGCTGACAAAACACAAAATACTATTTCAAGGTTGGAAGACCCATCTTATGGCAAACTTACTATCAAAACCCTTCTAGAACTAGCTTCTTCATTTGATGTTGCATTACTAATCAAATTTGTGCCTTTTAGTGATTTTCTAAATGAAACTCAAGATTTATCTCCTGAAGCATTATCTGCCAAAAGTTTTATTCAAGAACTTGGTGAGAATGAAACTTTACAGCCAATAGAACAACAGACACAGAGTACTAAAGTAATAATTGGAAGTTTTGGCGTAGATACTCACATAAAGCAAACAATAAGTGTGACAACACAAACTATTCAACAACCCCCACAACAAGCTCAACTAGCTTCTACTAGAATAGTAGAGGTTGGTAATAAACAAAATATTTCTCTGAAAACGATAACAGCCTAGGAGAACAAAATGTCAGAAGGACAAAATAAAAACCCACAAACTCCTGATTTTACAAAGTCAGACGAGTATGTTTCTTTGTATGTAAATCATTCTCAATTAAATATATCTCAATGGGACGTACAAATGAACTTTAGTATTCTACAAACAGGAAGAATACTAGTAGAAGGGCAAGTAAAACATTTAGCAACAGTAATCATGTCGCCAATGCATGCAAAAGCCTTTTATAATGCACTAGCTGAAACATTAAAAATATATGAAAAAGAATATGGAGATATAAAACTTCCAGATAACCCTAAACCAAATAACTGAACTATTTAATAGCTATCTATAACCATAAACACTTTTCAACTTTGTTAGTAGTTCTTACCTACTCAAAAAAGACTCTTATTTCATAGTCTATTTTAAGGAAAACCTATGCCAAGCCTAACGCGACCACCTGGCCCTAGAAAAAAACCTCTATGGGGCGATTTATGGAACTTTCGACGTGATCCAATTAAGTTTTTAACTGAAGCTGGAAGTTATGGAGATATAGTTTTTCTTAAACTAGGCAATCAAGATATTTACTTGCTTAATCACCCAGACTTTATCAAAGAGGTTCTAGTTAACCAACCACGTAGTTTTCATAAAGGCCGAGGGTTGCAACGCTCCAAGCGTTTGTTAGGTGAAGGGTTACTTACTAGCGAAGAAGATTTTCATAAACGCCAACGCCGATTAGTACAACCAGCTTTTCATCGTCAAAGAATAGCAAATTATGCAAAGGTAATGGTTGATTATGCTGTACGAAGTAGAGAGTCTTGGCAGGCAGGTACAACCATTAGCATTGGCGAAGAAATGATGCGGCTAACTTTAGGGATTGTAGCAAAAACCTTATTTGATGCTGATGTTGAAAAGGATGCTGATGAACTAGGCGAAGCAATGAGTGTTTTTGTTAAATCTTTTGATTTTCTTACTCTACCATTTGTTGAAATACTAGAAAAATTGCCATTCCCAAGAGTGCGTGCTTTTAATAATGCTCGTGATTTGCTAGATAAAACCATCTATCGAATTATCAACGAACGTCGGGCAAAAGGTGAAGATATAGGCGATTTAATGTCAATGCTTCTAATAGCTCAGGATGAAGAAGGCGATGGTAAAGGGATGAGTGACTTACAAATTCGTGATGAGGTTATGACCCTTTTTATTGCAGGACATGAAACCACAGCTAATGCCCTAACTTGGACTTGGTATTTACTCTCCCAACATCCAAAAGTAGAGGCTAGAGTTTGGCAAGAAATTGATCAAGTGTTAGAGGGACATCTACCTACAGCAGGAGACTATCCAAACTTAAGATATCTAGAAATGGTTTTGTCTGAGTCTATGCGACTTTATCCCCCTGCTTGGGTAATAGGCAGGCGAGTTGTTAAAGAATGCCAAGTTGGAGGATACACTTTGCCTATAAATAGTATTGCTTTTATGAGCCAATACTTAATGCATCATGATAAGCGATATTTTCCAGAACCAGACAAGTTTGATCCTGAGCGTTGGACAGTTGAAGCACGAGAAAAACGCCCTAAATATAGCTATTTTCCTTTTGGTGGCGGGATTAGACAATGTATTGGTGAACCTTATGCTTGGATGGAAGGGGTTTTGCTTCTAGCAACCATTGCACAAAAGTGGAAATTGTCTCTTGCTCCAGGTAGCAAAGTAGAAGTCCAACCAATGATTACACTTAGGACAAAAAATGATATCCCAATGATAGTTTCACTTCGTCCTAAATATTAAGAGAATTATTAAGAGAAATATTAAGTTTTTTAATAGGCTGAGATGGAGTAATAACATTTGTTTATGTTAGTAGCCATCACTCGTGATCATGTGCTAATGAAGTTTTACTAACTGAAGCGCGGAAATTATCATGAAAATATTTTGTCCACTTTTTTATCAGGCTGGTTAAATCTCATGAAGAACATTATTGTTGGAACTGCTGGTCATATCGATCATGGTAAGACATCTTTAGTCAAAGCACTTACAGGGATTGATGCAGATCGTCTCAAGGAAGAAAAACAGCGTGGTATTACTATAGATATTGGTTTTGCTGATCTAGTAATAAATGACTGTAGGTTTGGTTTTGTGGATGTTCCTGGACATGAACGTTTTGTTAAAAATATGTTGGCAGGAGCACATGGAATAGATTTGGTGATGTTGGTAATTGCTGCTGATGAAGCTGTGATGCCACAAACACGAGAACATTTTGATATTTGCAAGTTGCTACAAATCAAAACAGGCTTAACTGTCCTTACTAAAGCTGATTTGGTGGATGAAGAGCTACTAGAACTAGCTAAAGAGGAAGTAGCAGGGTTTGTCTCAAATTCGTTTTTAGCTGACGCGCCAATTCTTCCTGTAAGTTGTAAAACTGGCCAAGGAATTGAAGAGCTAAAAAAGGAATTACTTAAGCTAGCTAGTAAGACCACTAGTAAAAATGCATCAGCAACACCAAGGCTACCAATTGACCGTGCTTTTACTATAAAAGGTTTTGGGACTGTTGTAACAGGTACTTTGACCGCAGGAGAGTTACATTTAGCTGATGAAATAGACATTTTGCCTGGTAGGGTTCAAACCAAAGTGCGTGGGTTACAAGTTCACAACCTAGCAACAGACAAAGCTATTGCTGGACAACGTACTGCGGTTAATCTTCAAGGTATTAGCCTAGAACAAGTTGGACGTGGACAGGTTTTAGTTCCAGCAAAACGTTTTGAGTCGACTTCAATGTTAGATGTAGAGTTAGAATTATTACCTAATGTAACAAAATCAATGAATCAAAGAACTCGCGTCAGACTCCATCACGACACTTCAGAAGTAATGGCTAGAGTCGTTTTATTAGGTGGAATGGAATTAATTCCTGGACAAAAAATGTTTGCTCAATTGCGTTTAGAAGAACCAACTTTTGCCTTGCCAGGGGATAGGTTTATTGTTCGTAGTTATTCGCCTCAGATTACTATTGGTGGTGGTAAAATTATTGACACTCTTCCTAATAAGCATCGACTAAAAGACCTAAAAGCAATTGATTGGTTGAATAAATTAATAAATGCTAATCAGGTAGAACAAATAGCACTTTTTATTGAAATGGCTGGAGCAAAAGGCATGTCTATGGCTGCAATAGCATCTAGGACAGGTTTTGCAGATGCTTTGTTAAATAAGGAAATAGGTAATTTAATTCAATCTGGAAGGTTGCTTAAGTCAGACTCTCAGCCTGCCTATTTGTTAGCAAAAACAGCTTATGAACAATTAAAAACAGAAATGTTCAAAATAATGAAAGATTTTCATAAACGTGAACCCTTGCAAATAGGGATTAATCGTGAGGAAGTGCGAGAAAAGATTGGGTTTATACCAGAAATTTTTAAGCTAGTGTTGGATAGATTGACGGTAGAAAAATTGGTTGTTAGTGAAAAAGATATTTTACGATTAGCTTCACATCAAATTTCTTTATCAAGCGAAGATGAACAAGCAAAAAAACAGATGGAAACTAAGTTTAAAGAAGTTGGATTTCAAGCTCATACTTATGATGAAGTGATGAAAGATTTTCGTATTGATACTAATAAGTTACGTAAAATTTATCAGTTACTGGTTAATGAGCAAAAGCTGCTTAAAATAGGTGAGTTTGTTTTTCATCGTGAAGCCATCAATGAAATTCTTAGTCGTATAAAAGGACAAAAAGCGAAAAATACAAAGCTAGATGTTGCTACTTTTAAGGATTTAACAGGTCTTTCGCGTAAATATGCAATTCCTTTACTAGAGTATTTAGATCTTCAAAAGGTTACACGTAGAGTAGGGAATGATCGAGAGATTCTGTAACATTACCAGAGTGGCTAGCATTAGGAGATAAGTAATGCTGCAAATAAGCTATGATTGGTTAGTTAACAAAATAAAAAAAATTGCCCCATTTATATTTAACCGATTTAGTTTAATAAGCTTACTGGTAGGGTTATTTCTTGTAATCATAATAGATTGTAATTCTAGAAGTTATACTAGGTCTAAACCACAGTTAAGCACCAAGGTTATTTCGCTTAATCCGCTCAATCCACGCCCTAGACCAATATTTGGCGCACATTTTAATTTTGCTGATCCTCCTAATGAGCTTATTTTCCATATGGTTATGAAAGACAAGCGACCTATTTTAGCAAAAGCTTTGCGGGATGCTGGAGTAGAAGACTTACGTATAAGCTTTCATGGTTACTATAGCCATCTTGGTCATCAGGAAAGCCTAAAGTTAAGAGAGATAAATAAATTAAGTAATGCGTTTCCTTGGATTCCAGCAGAAGTGTTTATTTCTTTTATAAAAGATTTTGGTTTTACTACAGTCCTAGGAGTAAATGTTGAAGAAGGCCCAGAAGTAGCAGTTGATCTACTGAAGCGTTTTGAAAAAGCAAACGCACTAGGCTTAATTAGCTCCATAGAATTAGGTAATGAGCCTTTCTTGAGTGCTCGACCTTGGACACCAGAAGAATATGCTCAAAAGTCAGCAGAAATAATTAAGGCACTACGACCTTTTAAGGTAAAATTTGCAATTGCTGTGATTGTAGGTAAGGATAATAACGGGCCAACAAAAATCCCTGGTAATGACTATTGTGATCGGACTTTAGCTACTCTAGATCCACTTGTTGATCTAAAAAACAGTGATGACATTTATGGTGCTGTACACCTTTATAGTAGGGGGGTTACACCTATTGCCATAGATCAATTTAACCAAATCATCCGTAAATACTCTAAGATGAAGTATCAAGTAACAGAATATAATATTAGGCTTTCTCTTAAGGGTAATCCTCATCTAACCAACGCTTATGCGATGGAGTTTGCACGTAAGCTAAATCAATTGATTATGTCACCAGATATTGTAGGGTTTTGGATACATTCTTTTCCTTATCATGCAATTAATTATTGGACAGATGGAAAGATAGCAACTGTTATTGGGTTTACAGATAGTAAGCTGGGAGAGGAAGATTTAACTCCTGGCTGGCATCTGACACCAGCAGGCAAAGTACATCATTTTTATCAGAGTTTGGCCTGGAATGGGGATATTTTAGCATTTTATGAAGAAGGGAATGTGCAATATTGGGTAATAAATTCACCTACAAAAGGCAAACTAGTTAGTGTGCTTAATGATCAATATGAGTCTTTAGAAAAAGTAATTAGTTTTGGAGATAAAAAACTTCCTATTCAAGTCAAAGGACAAGAAATAGTTTGTTATGAACTAGATAGTGGTAAACAACTTTCTTCATTAACCCTGTCTCATTAATTTTTTAAGCCATAAACCAACAATTAGAATGGCTTAGTTTTTTTATATTAAAAACATTATTCAACACCCGGTTTTTTTTAGCCGTAAGATTGCAACCATTTGGGTATTTTGCTAATCTGCAACTTAATAAATCCACAAAAAATCGGGGAATAGACTATGCCACAAGCAGGTGAGCAAATAGGGCCATATACTTTAGTGCGTCAGCTAGGAAGAGGAGCATTTGGGTTAGTTTGGTTAGCAGAACGTCGAGGTGCCTTTGCTACTACTCAAGTGGCTCTTAAGATAGCTTTAGATGATGAGCCTGATTTAGAGGCTATTGCTCAAGAATCACAACTTTGGGCACAGCTTGGTGGACATCCTAATGTATTACCAATTATTGAAGCTGATAAGTATGGCCAATATGTTGTTATTGTTAGTGAGTATGCACCAGATGGGACATTAAATAGTTGGCTAAAAAAACATAATGGAGTTGCTCCATCAATCGAAATTGCAGTAGCAATGACTATAGGCATTCTTAATGGCCTAGAACACCTTCATTCAAAAAAGATTATTCATCGTGACTTAAAACCTGCCAACATTTTACTTCAAGGAGATGCTCCTCGCTTAGCTGATTTTGGCCTAGCAAGAGTACTAAAAAGTAGCTTAAAATCTGGTGGGGTTGCAGGCACTCCTGCTTATATGGCACCAGAAGTTTTTGATGGCGAAAGATCTGTAGGATCAGATCTTTGGTCAGTGGGGGTAATCCTTTATCAAATGCTATCTGGCCACCTACCTTTTCCTCAATCAGATTTGATGGCATTACTTGGAGCTATTATTAAAAATGACTATAAAAATTTACCAGACTATATACCGTTTACTTTGGCTCAAGTAGTTGCTCGTGCTTTGCAAAAAAATCTCAAAAATCGCTATCAATCTGTTGCAGAAATGCGCAGTGCTTTACAGGCTGTTGCTAGTAGTGGTGATATTGTGCCAGTGACTTTGCGGATAATAGATGACAAACCGACACTAGTTGTTGATACTGCAAAACAAACTAATTCTGAGCGAACAATAGCTACTCTACCTCACTTGCCATCAGGAAACAGTTCTTTTCCCTCCAAGCAAAATGCTAATAAAACAATAGAACAAGCCCCAGCCCGTGTTACTCAGGCTGAAATTTCTCAAAATGTTCCTGCCACAGAAAAATATTCACCTAAGAGCCTAGAGCTTCAGTCTGATAAACCGGCAGATGTTTTAAAATACAAAACTGCTATGGTAAAACGTATAGGGGTATTTGCAGGGCTGTTTTTAGCAGGATGCGTAATGCTATCGCTATTACCAGGAGGGGTTGGAGGGGTTTTTCCATTTTTATCAGCGAAGAAAAATGAGAAATTAAATAATATAGACAAAAACACTAGTACTTCAAATAACCTACCTGTACCTCCTCCTAGAGTAGATTTAGTAGATAGTAGTATGATTAGAGATAGTAATAAGCTAGCAATGGAAATAGGAAAAAGGTTAGCATTGCTTGAAAAAGAGCTGTCAAACTTGCCTAAGGGGAATGGGAAGACAGGCTTGCAAGAAGCCTTTGAGGGAATTCGAGACGATTTTGAAGCAATATCATTAGAAGATATAAAACCAGAGGAAGTAAAACCTCTTTATGAAGGGTATATTGTTGCATTAGATAGTTTAATAACAGCTACAGGGGTTATTAAGTCAGATTTTAAGTCAAAAACAAAGGCACCTCCAACCGTTACTAGTGAAGCTATCACAATTAGTAAACCTGCACTTCCTCCTAGTCCAAACATCCCAGCCCCAGATCAAAAAGATAATGTTGGTGCTGACTTTGGTAAAGCTCTAGAAAAAGAACCTAGTATTCCAACAGTAAATATTATTTCTCTTCAGGAAAAGCTTCAGGAAAGGCTTAAAGAATTAAAAAGAATGACCAAAGAAGCCAGACAAATGCGTAGAGATGCCAAACAAAAGGAGCAAGAAGAAGAGCAAAAAGAGCAAGAACAAAAAGAACAAGAGCAAATAGAACCAGCAACACAAACGCCAAAACGAAGATTTATAGAAAAAATTATGAAAGAGCAAGAAAGAAAAAAACAATGATTTTCTTATTATAATTATAAATAATTTGCTCAATTCGGAAATTTATCCTAACTTTTTAGAACGGATATATTTTTTGAGCGTTAAACTAACACTACAAAAAAACTATATCTATAAAAAATAGCAACCAGGGAAAGATGGGGAAAAGATTATGCTGCAAACAGGGGAGCAAATAGGGCCATATACTTTAGTACGCCAACTAGGAAGAGGGGCATTTGGGTTAGTATGGCTAGCAGAACGTCGTGGAGCCTTTGCTACTACCCAAGTAGCTCTTAAGCTAGCTTTAGATGATGAACCAAATTTAGCTGCTCTTGCTCAAGAATCAAGACTTTGGGCACAACTTGGTGGGCATAATAATGTCTTACCAATTATTGAGGCTGATAAATATGGTGATTATATGGTTTTGGTTAGTGAATATGCACCAGATGGATCACTAGAGGGGTGGCTAAAAAAACATGGTGGTGTTGCACCATCAATCGAAGCAGCAGTAGCAATGACCATAGGCATTCTTAATGGTTTAGAACACTTACACTCAAAGAAAGTCATTCATCGTGACTTAAAACCTGCCAATATTTTACTTCAAGGAGATATTCCTCGTTTAGCTGATTTTGGACTAGCAAGAGTGCTTAAGTCTACAATGCAGAGTACAGGAGTTGCAGGTACTCCTGCTTATATGGCACCAGAGGTTTTTAGCGGAGAAAGGTTTGTACAATCAGATCTTTGGTCAGTAGGTGTAATCCTTTATCAAATGCTATCAGGGCGGCTCCCTTTTCCTCAAATAGATATTATGGCACTACTTGGCGCTATTGCTCATCGTAATCCTGAGCCTTTGCCTAATTATATTCCTGTCCAACTTACTCAAATTATTACTCAAGCTTTACAAAAGGATATTACTAAGCGATTTCAATCTGCGGCAGAAATGCGTAATACTTTACAACAGATTATTAGCATTGGTGCTATCAATGTTACTAGAACAGAATTAGAAGATGACAAACCTACAGCAATATTTGATACTTTGCCTGAAGTAGGTGTAGGGCAAATGGTAGAAACTTTGCCAGAAATATCTAAAAATACAAATGATAAAAAAACTTGGTTAACTAATGAGAATACTATAGAACAGCTACGGAACTCCACTACTCAAAAGCAAGTAGAGCCACTTACAGTAGGTTTTACTCAAAGCGGATCAGTTGTTAAGGCAAAACCTGCTATTACTAAGTTTGGCTTAAAAAAGAAAGATAGACACACAAAATATGAAACACTTGTAGTTGGTGTAGTTATGGTGGTTATGTTGTCTTTTACCTTTTTTAAGGGCAGTAGTTACAACAGTGTTTCTACCTCTAATGTTGATAAAGATCAAATGAACGTTATTGCAGTTGATCCAGAAAGTCCAATAGATCCAGAAAGTTCCGTTGATCCAGAAAGCTCCATTGACACAGAGAACATAGTAAATAGTTATCCAACAAGTTTTGAGTCAACAAATGAGGAAAATGAAGGGTTAAGAGAAAAACATGATAAATTGTTAGGGGAAATTGATGGAAAATCTGCTGACTTAGCAGAGCAAATTGATCAGATGTCTGATAATAGTAAAAAGAAAAGTCTTGAAAAACGTTTTGTTAATATTCGTGAAAAGCTTGAAGACAAGTTTTTAGATACTCTTAGCCTAAATTCTATCACGCTTTATCAAGCTTATTTGATGAATTTAGAGAGTTTAGTTATAGAAGCAAAGTCCTATATAACCAAACCAAATATACAAGCAAACTTGTCTAAAAAGGCAGATAAAGAAAGCTTAAAAATAAAAAGTAACCTTGATGAAAAGACTAGGCTTCTGGAAAGAAAAGTAAACAATTTACCTGAAGGAAAAGAAAAAACAGAGTTAATACAAACCTGTTCAACTGTACGTAAAGGTATAGATAGAATTGCTGTTGCCTCTAAACTTCAAGAGTTAAGTAGCTACTATCAAGCTTATAACATTGGTTTAGATAAACTATTGAATAATGTAGGGGAAATAAGTGTAAAAAACAATAGTTTAGTAGTAAAAGATAAGGATAAACAAAATATTGTTGTGATTACTAAAGAACCACCAGCCCCTCCAAAACCCACAAAATCTCCAGACTTTCCACAATTTTTAATAGAAAATAATAATAATAGCGCAGAAATAAAGGTGAAAATCCCTTATTCTTTAACTAACCCAAATATTAATCCTAGTACTTTGAAAAAACTTATAGGAATGAAAATTCTGCCAGGGTTTGAGTTTTCGGAAAACAATTTTACATTTCAAACACATATCTCTACTGAAGAAGCAAAAAGATATGTAGAAGCTCATAAAAAAATGGAAAAAAGACTGACAGAAAATAAAGGTTTAGAGGAAATAAGAGAAAACTAATACCTAAAACCTGTTAACCTGTTTATTTAATCAACCATTTGAAAAAACCTACTGTCATCAACATCAGAGTAATTTTCGGTTTCTAATTGTGCGAGGGTTTTTGAAAGTTCATTAATCCATTTCCCTTGATGGTATTGAACGATTCGCCAATGTTTTTCAACATCTAGAAAATAAGCTGTAAATACTTCACAAGGATTCATCTCTTTTTGAAAAATAAAACAGGTGAGAGATAGGTCTGTAGGTGCTTTTACTGAAGGAGCAACCATGGTTACTCGAAAAGGAGCACGAGAGTACACATACTTACTTCCAGTGTGATCACTATGGTTATTCATACGACCTATTAAAACTAGCTTGATTAATTTCTCTAAAATTTGTTCTTTAGGTTCTTCAGTCTCTTTAGATTGTTGCATTTGAGCTATACTCCTTTGATTAGGAAAATTGACCAGTGGTAAATTAATTACTTATTTTATTGAGTGTATCCATTAGATGCTTATTTATGATTGTAGATACTTAGGCTTTCCGTCTTTGCAGCAGAAATTATTTATAGTTATTTTGTCCTTGGTAAGCTTTTAGCATTTTATTTTTTTGACTATTTGTTAATAGTACCCAAATTAAAAAAGGAATAAATGCTCCTATTTGGATAAGAGGAATAAAAGACATAACGCAAGCAATTATTCCTACTACAACGGCTGCATTACCACCATGATTTGGATTAATTGCTTGATTAGCTTTTTGAATGGATTTTGATAAGCCAGGAAAAGCACGAAACATCCAATAAAGGTTAAAAAAAGGTACAAAAAGAAAACCTAATGCCTTACCAGGGGAAGTGCTTTGGTGTTGTTGTGGAACAGCTTCCCAAGTTTTATAGAGCCAAATAAAAAATAAAATATTTGTAGGTATTGAGAACAGCATAGTAACTATTGTTGTACCTATTAATACGTCCTCATCACCACCATGTAAGCGACCATCTGCTATTAGCACCATGAAAAGAATATAAGCAGGTATTGATACTACCCATGTAATAGCACCCAAAATAGAATAGCCAATAGCCAGTGCTGAACTTGGTTTTTGTACGCTACTAGAAGGATACATAGTTTGTGGCGGAAATGGCATTGCTGAAGGTTGAGACATTGGTTGATAAAGTGCTTGCCCTTGAGGATAAAATTGTCCTTGAGGTGAAAACTCATAGTTAGCTTGTCCTTCAGGAGGCTGTGCATAAGGATAAGGGTTTTGCTGTGGAATATTACCTCGTTGTTGGTAAGGATTAGGATTTGAATAAGGGTTAGGACTTGGATTAGGGTTAGGAGACATTTGAGTTGGTTGAGTTGGTGTTTGTGCTAAAGAAGCAAGAACCGCAGAAACACGATTAAATACATTTTGTGCTAAAGCTGCAATGTTATTTATAGGGAGGTTTTGTCCTTCTCCTTGTGCTACATAAAATTTAACAACTACAGTTTTTACTCTAAATAAATATATATAGCTTGTTACTGCTGCAAGTCCCATATCAACTCTGCCTCCAAACACATAACACTCTGTTCCAACCATAGGGACATTTTGGAGATAAGGCATATTTTCAGAATTAGTTTGTAAGGTTTGCTGATGATAAGACATAGCCATATCTTCACTAGCAAATACCCAGCGAATATCTACTACACGCTCAATTACTGAATTTATTGGGGCTTGCCAAGCTAGTAGACCAGAACGCAGCCCAAGAGAGCGACGGAAGGTTTCATCATTTGGATCTGCTCCTCGCATTCGGCTGTCTTGTGTAAGTTGGAGTCCCGCAGGAAGTTCTCTTGCTTCTAGAAAAAGCTGTGTATAAGTCTGATCTGTAAGAGATTGCATATGAATTTCCTATTAATAGTAGGTAGTTATCTAAGTTGTAGCACTTAGTTTGCAAGAAAATTTATCAAAATTTATCATATATCTTCCTTTAAGTTAACAGATTTAAATATTATTTTAATTTCTTAGATTTTGTTAATAAATTAGTTTTATAAACATTATTTATTCTTGATCTAAGTTTGTTTCTGTAATGCCAGAGTTTAGTTGATAAAGTCGTAGTGAGCCATTACCAGGAGCAAAAAGTAAGCTAGTTTTCCTAGATTTACCAACTACTGCAATCACAGGATCGCTAGGAAAAGAATCTAAGCGGATTGACCAGACCAAACTACCATCTTGGGCACGTAAAGCTACAATCTGTCCATCAGCAGTACCAAAAACAAATTCATCTTGCCCATCATTATTAAGGTCTAAGGAAATAATATCTGTAATAGGTTGGTAAAGGGTTTTAGTCACAAGTAGACCAGTAAAATAGTCATAAATATAAAAAGCATCACTTTCACCAAAATTACCACCAATTCGATCAAAACTGCCACCATTACTAACCTCTGCTAAACCAACTAATAAATCACTAGCTTGACGTTGAGCAGGCTTACCATTAATCGTCTTAGCAAAATTCCATAACAGTTTTCCTTGATCGGTAATTTTTACTACTGTGCCTGGGCCAATTAATAACACTTCTCCATTACCTGACAAAATTGGAGTAGAATTAAAATCACCTCCAAAGGTTGCCACATTAATTGGGCCAACTAATTCTCGGCCTGTTGCACCATCAAGGACACGGTAGAGGCTATCTGAAACAATATAAATATCATCCTTTCCATCTTGATTAAAATCTCTTACTGAAGGATTATTGCCAAAAGTAAAAACATCTGAGCGTGACCAAAGAATTGATCCATCAGTACCAGAAAGCATTACTGAACGATCACGAGGAGTGGCAAGAAAAATGTCTATCTTATTAGTTAGCCCAGAAAAGCGGCCAGTAGTGATAGCCACATTAGTATTAGCCGAAATATCAGAAAAAGTGACTCCCCAACGCTCAATTACTTGTAAATTTTTTCCTTCCACACTACCACGAGTCTCATAAACACTAAGTCGTAGCCGGCCATTATCATTAACAGTAGTAATGATTTGTGGGCGAT
>JAHFUF010000044.1 GCA_023265235.1 Blastocatellia bacterium | reverse complement strand
TATCAAATCAATGGTAACAAAATGTTGCTTTTGCGTTGTGCTTTTTACAACGAAACTTTTGATCAGCTTTTTGCCCGTTATAAACTTATCAATAAATAGTCATAAACGGGTATTGCTCCCCCCTATTATTGTACTAGGAGAAACTTTTTCTTCTACAAAGGGAGTTCCAATTGTCTAATTTAAAGGAATCAGGTTAAAGTATCTAACAATTACAGGTATAGGTTATTCTCCTAGTAGTGAAGGAGGAGTAAGATTTTGGTTTCGTTTACCAAGACTCTCGGCAAACCAGCAATAAAAACTAATTTTAGAGTGTTACTTTCTTTGATTATTTGTCTATTAATAACTTATTCAAGCTTAGCACAAGAGCCTTTAATCAGTTCTGAGTCGCTAGAAAAAATACTTATTTCTTTAGCTACTAGAGCAGATAATTTTGAACGCTCGCTTCCTGACTTTATTGCTAAGGAAACCCTTACACAAGAAACTATTGAGCAAAAAGATAACAAAGTATTAGAACATAATATTACAGTTTCTCGCCTAACAGGAAGACAACTCGAAATTACTAAAAAAGGTCAGACTCAATTAGACTTTCAAGAAATACGACAAGTACAAACTATTAATGGTAAAGTAGTAAAGGTTGATCGCTTTAAGCCTCGTGGCCCGCAAGTAGATGGTGTTTTTAGCTCTATTTTGCTATCTCATTTTGCTTCTCTAGATCAAAAAGACTATAACTTTAGCCTAGACAGTAAGCCGCATAACTACCGCAATCGACCTAGTTATTTGGTTAAATTTACTAGTCGGCTTAAAGTAAATGAGCGTCAATATTATTTTTTTGAGGGTAAAAGACTAGCGTCTCAACAAGAAGGAGAAGCTTGGATTGATGTAGAAACCTTAGCCCCTTTACATATTGAGTATGTAGAAAAAAATCTACCTAAGAATATTCAAGCTATAGTTTATTCAGTAGATTATGCTGCGGTAGAATTAGGAGAAGAAACTTTTCTCTTACCTATTGAAGCAACAAGTGAGATTCAAGAAAAAAAGTTTATCAATCGTGTTTACCAACAATATAGCGACTATAAGAAATTTTCTACGGATGTAAAGCTTGAGTAAAGCTCCACAGTTAACCAAAAAATCCTTAATTATTGCCTTAGGTTTAGGTGTTATAGCACACCTATCTTGGGGTAGCTATCCAGTAATTGCAAAAAAATTATTGTTAGTCCTTCCTCCATTTGCTTTAGTTGCTGTTGGCTATGCTGGAGTGCTTTTAATTATGTCTCCAGTGTTACTAAAATATTCCTGGAAAAATTCATTGAGTAACCGTAGCGCTTGGCTGCTGATGTTAGTTGGTGCTGTAAGAATGGTAACTAATATTCTTTCTATCCAAGCCACGCGTGCTGCTTATGTACAATTAATTAACTTACTCACTCCATTTATTGTTGCTTTAATTGGTAGAGCGTTTTTTAGAGAAGCTATTCCTACCTATACTTTTTCTGCTTTAGCAATCTCTAGTATTGGTTCAATACTGGTAATCATACGAGAACCTTCACTTGCTATTTTTCAAGGTGAATGGCAAATGAGAGACACACTTGGAATTAGCTTAGCAATGTTTTCTAATGTATTTTTAGCTTTTTATGTGTTACTAACTCGCCATGAACAAGCAACGCGAGGGATTAATACTATTGTGTTGTTTTCCCAACAATGTGTAGTTTTACTTTTAACAGGGCTTATTGCTAGCATTTGCTTAAAGGAGGATTGGCATAGCTGGTTAGTAATGTCAAAAGAAATGTGGCTGCTTTTTGCTTGTTTAGTTACTGTAAACTTAATAGCAGGCAATTTACTACAGATTAGAAGTCTAAGCGTTTTAGGGGCTGCGCTATTTACTAGTTTAATGGGAGCAAGGCTAGTTGCTGCATTAGCGTTAAGTGCATTATTACTAAGTGAGCCGCTAAAGTCTTGGTGGCAAGCTTTAGGAGCAATAATGGTAATTGCAGCAGTAATGGTTTATATGCTAGTACAAACAAAAGTAGGACAAAAAAATCATAGTTAATATTGCTTAAGAATCGCCTTTCTTTGATTTTGATGAAGTACGACCTTCCCAAATGTTTCCTGTAGCTTTATGTTCAGTTTTGATTTGATAATTTTTTCCGTCAGATACAACGGTTATCTGTCCTTGTAAATCTGTGCGATAGACTTTTACTTTGTCATTTTTAAGTTTTTCTAATGTTGGTGGAGCAGGATGACCATAATTATTGTCTTCACCACAAGAAATAATTGCTGCCTCTGGGTTAACTTTCTTTAGAAATTCATCGCTAGTAGCATATTGTGAGCCATGATGAGCAACTTTAAGCACTTGAGCTTTTAAGTTAAAGCCTTTTTCTAAGAGTCTTGCTTCAGTTTCATCTTCACTGTCTCCTGTGAAAATCATACGAAAATCACCATAGGTTAACATCAAAATCACAGAATTAGCATTCTCTATACTGCCGCTAACCCTTTCTAATAAAGGCTCAGAAGGGCCAAGTACTTCTAATTTAACTCCTGAGTCTAGTTCAAACTTTTGTCCAGCACGAGCAATAGTTAGCTTACCAATCTTTTCTTTAACCTTTGTTAACATTTTTTCATAAGTAGCAGTTGGATGTTCTTGACCACTGTCTAGAAATTTTTTTGCTGGCACTGCGTCTAACACTTTAGGTATTCCACCAATATGATCAGCATGTGGATGAGAAGCTACAACCAAATCTATGTTTTCAATATTATTTTCCTCTAAAGCCTCTATTACTTTTGGAGCAGCTTTAACTAGCCCAGCATCAATTAGGATAGATTTTTTCTCTGGCGTAATAATCAGTAAGCTGTCACCTTGACCAATATCTAACATATGGATTTGCAGTTGTTTTGAACCAAGATTTTTTGGTGAGTCATCATCTTTGTTCTTGTCTTTAGTGGTTTTATCTTTAGTAGGCTTATCTTTAGTAGATTTATCTGTAGGAAGTTCTATATTACAAGCTATTGAGAATAGGGTGGTTAATAAAAGTAACAAAGAGAAAATAAAAATAAGGGGGTGAGATAATTTTTTTCTTTCTATTTTCATGATTTTATCCTATAGACTAAGCTAAGATTATTTACTTACAGCTAGAGCATTTTTACTTATTACTGAGCAAAGCTGTTTAGATTGTGCAGAAACTTCTATTGGGTATTTATTAGTATAACAAGCAGTACAAAACGTTGGTTTTTCTATTTCTTCACCGCAAGCTGCTAAAAGCCCTTCAATACTAAGATATCCTAGGGAGTCAGCTTCAATAAATTTACAGATTTCTTCTACACTTTGATGGGCTGCAATTAATTCTTCTCGACTAGGAGTATCAACACCATAATAACAAGGAGCGACCGTTGGAGGGCAACTAATGCGCATATGTACTTCTTTTGCTCCAACTTGGCGTAGCATGGTAACAATTTTTTGACTAGTAGTTCCTCTTACAATAGAATCGTCGATTAGCACTACACGGCGGCCTTCAATTAAATCACGTACAGGATTAAGTTTAATTTTTACACCAAAGTTTCTAATTGATTGTTGGGGTTGAATAAAAGTGCGTCCAACATAGTGATTACGAACTAGCCCAAAACGGAAAGAAATACTAGCTTGGGCAGCAAATCCAATAGCTGCCGCCGTGCCAGAATCAGGGATTGGTACAACTATATCAGCCTCTACAGGGTGTTCTATTGCTAGTTGTCGCCCCATTTTGTGACGACTTTTGTTAACACTGCGCCCAAAAACGATGCTATCAGGTCTAGAAAAATAGACATGTTCAAAAATACACATTGCTGGATTTCGTTTAGGGAAAGGGAAGAAAGACTCTAAGCTGTTTTGAGTAATAATCACTACTTCACCTGGTGCTATATCGCGAATATGTTCTGCACCAATCAAGTCAAAAGCACAAGTTTCTGAAGCAATTACATAAGTACTATCAAGTTTTCCTAGGGATAATGGGCGAAAACCTCTTGGATCTCGTACTGCTACCAAGCTATCTGTAGTAAGAAAGAGCATTGAATAGGCGCCCTCAACATTTGATAAAGTATCAACAATTGCTCCATAAAGGCTACTGGCTCGTGAGCGAGCAATACCGTGTAGTACAACTTCTGTATCGCTGGTAGAGGAAAAGATCGCGCCTTCATCTTCTAGTTCTTTTCGTAATTCATTGGCAAAAGGTAAGTTACCATTATGGCAAACAGCTAATTGACCCCAACGATAATTAATTAATAAAGGTTGTGCCTCTCGAATTGAGACTTCGCCTGCCGTAGAATAGCGGACATGCCCAATTGCGGCTAAACCAGGAAGATGCCGCATTTCTGTTTCTTTGAACACATCGTTAACATACCCCATGCCTTTTTCAGCACGTAGTGTTTCGCCGTCAGAGGCGACAATACCAGCAGATTCTTGACCACGATGTTGTAAAGCGTAAAGCCCTAGGTAGTTTAAGTGAGCAGCATCTGGATGATTCCAGATACCAAAAACGCCACATTCGTCGTGAAATTTGTCTAACATGGCAATATCTTGCTTGATTTTAGTGTTAGGTTCAAGCAAATTTTGCCAATAGATATAGTTTCACAAATGAGGAAAATAATTTATTCAGATCTTAGAGCTTCTATTGGATCTAATTTAGCTGCACGACTAGCTGGGTAGACACCAAAAATTATTCCTACAGCAGAAGATACCCCTACTCCAAGAATCGCTGAGCTAGCACGAATAAAAAGAGGAAACCCTGTGTAAATAGAAATAATATAAGCAACGCTATAGCCTACAATAATACCTAAGACCCCACCTAAGGCAGAGATAGTGACAGCTTCAATAATAAACTGAATTAATATATCAAACCTCCTTGCTCCTAGTGCTTTACGGACACCAATTTCACGAGTACGTTCTGTTACAGAAACTAGCATAATATTCATAACTACTATGCCGCCTACTATTAAAGAAATTCCTGAAATGATAAAGGACACCAAATAAATATTTTTAGTAGCATCAGAGTAAAGATCTAAAAAAATCTGTGAGGTTTCGATAGAAAACCCATCATCTTCATCACGGTAGGTTTTATGACGACGCGCACGTAAAAGTTGACGTACTTCTTCTTGGGTACGATCCATTAATTCTGTTTCTTGAGCGGATACTAATATATTTACACCAGAGCGAGTCCCATAAATCTTTTGGTAAACACTAACAGGGATCATTATGTAGTTATCTCGGGAAAAGCCAAAAATTGTTCCTAGTCGTTCTGTAACACCTATTATCTTAAAAGGTAGGTTATCAATACGAATTTCTTTATTAAGCGGGTCACGACCAGGGAAGAGGTTATCAACCACATCCCAACCAATAACGCAGACACTAGCACTATTACTTGTTTCTTGTTCAGTAAATGGTCGACCACTAGAAAAGTTTAAGCCTTCTATGTTAATCACTGTTTGACTAACACCACGAATAAAAACACCTTCAGATTTTTGATTTTGAAACTTTATTGTTTTTAAGCTACCACTATCCCAACCTACTTTGGCACAAGCACTACAACGTTCAGCAACAAAATAAGCGTCTTCATTAGTAAGAGTTTTGCGTTTATTAAATTTTAGAAATTCATCACGAGAAAGTATTACTTGGGGAAGGCGACGGACTGAAAACACGTTTGAGCCTTGTGACATAAAGGTTTGGGAGACTTTTTGGTTTAAGCCTTCGATTACAGTTACAACAGCTATTACTGCCGTAACACCAACGATAATGCCTAAAAGTGTTAGGAAAGTACGCAGTTTGTTAGCTAACAGGTTTTCTACAGCTATTCGTGATGCTTCAAGCCAAACCCTACTTGCTCGCATAAGAGTTTTGTTTTGCGGAAAATAAAATAATTGACCAGCGTTTGCTATTTTTAACAAATGCTGGTCAGCTATTTTGGAATAAATAAATTACAAAATAGGGCAAACAGTTCGCTCCTAACGTAATCTTTCGTCTTTAGCAATACGTCCATCACGAATTGATAAAACTCTATGAGCATGTGTAGCAATGTCTGGTTCGTGTGTTACTAAAATTATTGTATTGCCTGCTGCGTGTAAGCGAGCAAATAAAGCCATAATTTCTACACTAGTAGTAGAATCTAAGTTTCCAGTTGGCTCATCTGCTAAAAGGATAGATGGGTTGTTAACTAACGCTCGTGCAATTGCTACTCTTTGGCGTTGACCACCAGAAAGTTCATTAGGTTTGTGACTCATACGATGGGCTAGGTCTACTTGCTCTAAAGTCTTTTTAGCACGAGCAATACGTTCTCCTGACCCTATACCGCTGTAAATCAAAGGAAGTTCTACATTATGTAGTGCTGTAGCACGAGGAAGTAGATTAAAAGTTTGGAAAACAAATCCAATTTCTTTATTACGAATATGTGCTAACTCATCATCATCCATCTTAGATACTAACTTGCCATTAAGCCAATATTCGCCTTGTGTTGGTGTATCTAAACAGCCAATTAGGTTCATTAAAGTAGATTTACCTGAACCAGATGGGCCAATAATAGCTACATATTCGTTACGCTTGATTTCAAAACTAACCCCAGCTAGAGCGTGAATTTCTTCGTCACCCATTCGGTAAGATTTCCAAAGGTTATCTGTACGAATTAAGGTTTCTTGTTGACTATTAGGTTGAATTTGTGGAGTGATATCTATTTTTGGTTCAGCTAGCATAGCAATTGACATATTACTTCTCGTCTTTCTCCTTGTTGGTTTTATTAACAGTTTCTTGTTTTACAGCAGTACCAGATTTTAAGTTACGTAATTGACGAAATGGGCCTGTAATAATTTGATCAGACTCTTTTAAGCCTTCTAGTACCTCTATATCTGTGTCACCTGTAATACCAGTTTTAACAACTACAAATTCAGCTTTACTATCTTTTACAATATAAACGCCTTGTTCTTCACGTTTTTTAGCTGGTTCTTTTTCTACTTTTTGTACATCGCTTGGAGTTGCTTTTTCTTGAGCTTTCTTTTCTTCTTCCAAATCTTTAATAACAAGAGCTTGCATAGGAATAGCAAGTACATTATTACGAGTATCTGTGGTAATTGTCGCAGTCGCAGACATACCAGGGCGTAGTCTATTGAGTGTTTCTCCAGTAGCTTTTAACTTTACTACTACCTTAAAATCTTTTGCTTCTTGTGAAGTACTACTTTGGGTAATAGTTTGACCAGAACGAGTAACAGCACTATGTCCAATTTCTGTTACTTCTCCTTCTATTTCTGTTTCTCCAAGAGCATCAACTTTTACTTTGGCAATTTGACCAAGTTTAACATTAGAAATATCTGTTTCATCTACTTTAACTTCAACATTAACATCTGCCATGTCTGCAATAGTTACTAAAGAAGAGCTACTAAAATTAGATAAAACATATTCGCCTTCTTTAAGAGGTAGGCTAGAAACCACTCCATTAATAGGAGATTTTCTTATAGTCTTTGATAATTGATCTTGAGCATTTAAGAGTTGTGCACGAGTGGAACCTATACGTTCACGAGTTGATTGATAGGTAACTTCAGAGCGTTTAACAGAGGATTCAGTATTTCTTAAGTTGTCTTCTAATTGTTGAATATGGGCTTGTTGGCTTTCTATTGCAGCTAATGCAACTTCGCGACGAGCTTTAGCACTATCAAACTGAGCTTTAGAAAAAACTCCTGCTTCTACCATATCAACAGAGCGATTATATTCTGCTTCAGCCAAAGTTAAATCTGCTTGAGCACGTCTAAGATCAGCTTTGGCAGCTAAAATAGAATTTTTTGTACTATTAACATTGTTTTCTGCTGCACGCCATTCAATTTCTGCTGCCCTAGCATTTTGTTCCTCAGAACGTAGAATAGATTCTTGGCTAGCTGCATTGTTAGCTTGAAATGTTGGATCGACTTTTATTAACTCTTGGCCTGCTTTGACTATATCGCCTTCTTTGACATAAATATTAGTTACACGACCTGCGACTTCTGCTGTTAGATTATAAAATTTTACTGGCCGTACCTCGCCAGAAGCGGTTACTTTAGACTCTAATAGATCACGTTTTTTTATCGGAGAAATTTGAACTTCTGTAATATTATTACCTTTAGTAACTAAACTAGCTGTAACTACTGAGCCAACAATTAATACTACTAATAAAAATACGCCTATTTTCTTTTTTCTAGTGAATGCCATGATAAATTTTACCGCCTCCTTAGACGGGTTTAGCAAATATATATTTTTTTTACTAGTTGCTGACCATAATAACCCAGTTGTCTAGGCTAAGCAATTGTTTGCTAATGCTTTATAAAATTAAGAGGAACTTTGTTATTATGGATTAGTGAAGTTTGTGTTCTCAAGCCTCTACGAATAGATCCATAATGAGGTTTCAAAATCTTTCCTAATAGGTCTATCCTCTTTATCCATAGGCTAGTTACTAAACTAAAAGATTATCGACCTTTTCTTAGTCTGTCTGCAAGTTTACTAGGGAGGTTTGCTTGTTTGATGACATCAATAGTTTTTTTTATGTCAAAATTCCTTGAGGCTTTTGGTAACTTTTGAACAACGCTTTTACAAATTTCATCAATTTTTCCCAGAGTTACTCTCCTAGTAAATTTATACACATGGGGTTTGCTTTGTAAACTATTGATTCTAAAAGAGCCTTAAGTTGTTAATGCCCCATTAGGGGCATTTGACAATAACTCAGTGATTTATCTCTGGGTGTTAAGTTAAAGATTTTTATTTGTTTTACAGTGTTACATTTTGTGTACTACTAGTTTTCTCTAAATTTCTTTTTACTTTTTTTCTTGTTATCTTTACGCATTTTTCATTTTTTCTCGCCCAGGCCAGCTTTTTGAGAGCATTATAGTTTTAATAAAAATACTAGCTAAGCTGTCATTTGTTGAGTTTGATTTTTGCTAGTGCGACGACGAAAACCAATAGGTTTACCATTAGAAGGTCTACCAGTATTTTTTAATTGAGAGCCGTGCTTTTGATTGGTTGGCGTTGTGCTTCTGGAAACAGAAGGAGCTTTAGGTTCAGTTGCCATACCAGGGTTTACTAACTGATGAATAGCTTTCCAGGTTTTTCTATCACTTGGTGAAATAAAGCAGAGAGCCTCGCCTTGCGCTCCAGCACGAGCTGTGCGACCAATGCGGTGAATATAATCTTCTGGGCATTGGGGGAGATCAAAGTTGATTACATGTTCTATATGTGGAATGTCTAGCCCCCGTGAAGCAATATCAGTTGCTACCATTATACGAAACTTTGAATCACGAAAAGCCTTAATGACATGTTCACGCTCACGTTGTCGCAAATCACCATGAATAGTGTTAGTACTGTGATTTTGTTGATTAAGCTTATCCGATAGTTTTTTTGCACCACGTCTTGTTTTTACAAAAATTAGTATAGACCCAGAACGGTTGTTGATTTCTTTTACTAGGTGACCATATTTTTCTTCATCTGTTGTGTAAATAATTTGCTGCTTGATATTCTCTATTGGTGTTGTAGTAGAGCCAACCGCAATACGTACTGGATTTGTTAGATACTTGTTTGACAGTTTGCTGATATTGACTGGTAGTGTTGCTGAAAACATAAGGGTCTGGCGGGTTTTTGGTAAAAATCGCACAATTCTCTCTATTTGCTCTTCAAAGCCCATATCAAGCATACGATCTGTTTCGTCAAGAACAAAGAATGTTGTATTTTGAAGTTTGAGTGTGCCGCGCTCTAGGTGGTCGTTGATGCGTCCTGGTGTGCCAACGATGACGCGTGGACAACCACGTAATTGCTTAAATTGCATAGACATTGACTCACCACCAATTAATAGTGCTGTGTGGATAGAAGGGTTTTTGCCAATCAGTGTGTTAATAATACCCATAACCTGCATAGCAAGTTCGCGTGTTGGAGTCATTACTAGTGCTGCGTTGGAGGGGTTATTTATTAAACTAGCAACCAAAGGGATTGCAAAAGCGCCAGTCTTGCCAGTGCCTGTTTGCGCCGAACCAAGAATATCCTTGCCTTCAAGTGCAATTGGAATTGCCTGTTGTTGAATGGGAGTAGGAAAGTTGTATTTCATCTGTTCTAACTTTTGAACAAGAGTTGGGGGTAGGCCAAAGCTTGAGAATTGAGTCATATTATCCTTGTTTAATATGTTCGGGTTAGGTTTTGTTAGGCTAACTAAATGCTCCATATTTTCCGAACATTATAATAGAGCGTACCTAAGTACATTATATAGTTAGTCTAGATAATCACAGCAAATAATTAACTAGGCCAGTAAATTTCTAATTAAATTTCTAATCTAGTTACTGATGTGTTGGAATTAGGTTATAAGCAGATTCATAATTGCTAAAAACTTAATTGAACTTTTATAGCTGATTTGCTTGACACTAATATACATATTGCTGGGATTGTTGTTACGTTGAGCAAAACTATAATTTTTGGTGGGATTGACCCCTTTTACGATACTAGTAGCCATAAAATTTCCTTATTTCTTAGCATATAAATACGAGTAAACTAGATTTGTTTATATAGAAAGTGTCGCTCAAGTTTGTAAAACTATTAATTTTACCTGTTTTGAATTCTGCGACACACTTTATATTAAAACAAATCTTAAAACTCTTTCGCTAACGCCAGGAAAATAAGAATAACCAGTAGGAAATCTTATAGAATGCTAATGCATATTTACTTTAAGGCTTACGCCTTGCTGTCATCAATTCAAGAGTCAATTACAAAACTCGCATTGGCTTTATATACTAAAAACAAGCAAAAGCCAAGGGATAAAAAGCAAAAACCTAAAAATACTATGTTTGAAGTAGTATTTTATAACTAGTCAATATATTAATATTATTAACTTATATTTTGCATATTTTGCATAAATAAAAATAGGTTTTTAACATTTGGCTTTTAATTTTTATACATTTTACTGAATTTAAGTTATTTGCTTGTCATTTTATGATGCACTTGCTACTTTTGTTAGGGTTAAAAAAATCTCTTTGTATCGTTTACACTTTCTTTCTTTTTGTTAGATGCTAATAATAGTATAACATATTAAGGGTTTACAACATGCAAAAATTAGGGGACATTTTTATTGCTACAGGGCTGATAACAGAAGCAGATCTTGAGAAGGCAATGAAAGAAAAACACACCTCACTTTCGATTGCTGAAGTCCTGATAACGCTTGGTTTGACTACAGATAAGTCTATAGCAGAGGCTCTGTCAACACACCTTAATCTACCTTTAGTTGAACTTGGAAGCTTTGTCGTTGAAAGTGAGGTTCTTGAAAGATTTACTTCTAAATTAGCTAATAAATATATGGTGTTTCCTTTAGAAAATACAGGGAAAACTATAAAACTTGCTATGGCTAATCCTTTGGATTTTGACGCTATTCAAGCTGTTGAGTTTAAGTTTGCTTGTAGTGTCTCACCAGTGGTTTCTTCTTACGCCAGTATACGAAGTATTATAGAAAGATATTATGGATTAGAAGAAGATATTGAAGAGATAATTAAAGACGCTCGTTATGATCAAGGCCCAGAGTTTTTAGAAGAAACCCCAGACCCAAGCCTTAATATCCTTAAACGAGAAGGGCAATCATCCCCAATAGTTAGAATAGTTAATAAGGTTTTGCAAAAAGCTGTAAAAATGAATGCTAGTGATATTCATATTGAACCACAGGAAAAAGACATACAGATTCGCTATAGAGTAGACGGAATTATGAACGAGGTAATGCAATTACCTAAGCAAATGCTTAATGGTATGGTTTCACGTATTAAAATTACAGCTTCTTTAGATATTGCTGAACGTCGTTTGCCCCAAGATGGTAGCTTTAAGATGTCGCTAGAAGGCCGTGCTTATGAAATTCGTGTTTCTACCCTACCAACAAAATTTGGAGAAAAAGTAGTAATGCGTTTACTTAACGCTTCAAATCCTACTGTTTGGCTAGATGAAATAGGGTTTTTACCTTCAGCTATGCGCACTGTCTTTCGGTTTACTGAATTAAAACAAGGAATTGTTTTGGCTACTGGGCCGACTGGTGCAGGTAAAACTACTACACTTTACTCTTTTATCAAAGAGCTATTACAACGAAAACTTAATATAATTACTTTTGAAGATCCTATAGAGTATCAAATCCAAGGCGTTAATCAGGTACAAATAAACCAGAAAAAAGGTTTAACCTTTGCTAGTGGTCTGCGATCAGCCTTGCGTCAAGACCCAGATGTTATTATGGTGGGTGAAATAAGAGACACAGAAACTCTTAAAATCGCACTCCAAGCAGCAATGACTGGTCATTTAGTCCTTTCTACTGTTCATACAAATGATGCTACTTCAACAATTTTTCGACTAAAAAATATTGGCGCAGAGAATTTTCAAATTTCTGGTGGATTAGCTGGAGTTATTGCACAGAGGTTAATAAGAACTATTTGTACTAATTGCAAAGATATTTATCAGCCAAGCGCACAGATAATAGATAGAATTGCAGCAAAGGTTGGTCAAGATTTTCCTTATGTTTTTTATAAGGGTAAAGGCTGTGAAAAGTGTTCTAACACAGGCTATCGTGGGAGATTAGGAGTTTATGAAGTACTCAATGTTGATAGTACTTTACAAGGGTTAATTGTTAATGATGTTTCTGAAGTGCAACTACGTGAAAAAGCTGTTGAAGCAGGTATGGTTACTATGGCTAGGGATTGTATAGAAAAACTACGCTATGGACTTACTACTGTCGAAGAGCTAGAAAGAGTGTTTGTACTTGAGGCAAAAACCTCTGAAAAATGCCCTAATTGTCAACGAAACTTAAATCAGAGGTTTAGTATTTGTCCTTATTGTAGTTATATTCTTTTATCTGCGTGTTTTAATTGTAACAAGGAAATGGATCCTGAATGGGCTATATGTCCTTACTGTCGTGCTGAAAAGGGTGCAAAGATTAGTATACAAAAGACCTTGCCTTATAATTCTGGCACAAAATATCTTACTGGCTCTTTGCCTCCTCGAAGGTACTTAGTGACAGGTGAGCACAACCAATTAGCTTTTCCAACTGTTGACCAAGAGTATAACCCTGAGTCTATAGAGTTTTTACCAACAGACTATCAAAATAATCTAGAGCAAGAATATCTAAATAAACCAGTTTCTTTATCTACTGAAATCCCTTGGCCAATGAGTGAGCAAAAAACTGTTCAACCCAATAATACTTTTTCCTCTCCTTGGCCAATAAACCCTGTGACACCAACAACTTTATACCCTTTACAAAGTAACCCTCCTTCTCTGCAATCAATTAGCAGTCAACTCCCAGCATCTTTTACACAACCTACAAAGCCTATTAAGCCTGTTGAAGAAAAACCACAACATAGCATTTTGGTTGTAGAAGGAGATGAGATTTTACTTATAGGGCTAGAAACATATCTTACTAAGGAAAAATTTAATGTTCGAGTTGCTAGAGATGGATTTCAAGCTTTAGAACAAATGTTAGTTTTTAACCCTGAGTTAGTTGTTGTTGATACTATGACTTTAAGAATGGATGGTTATGAGTTTATTCGCTCAGTACGTCAAGGTGCCGCGGCTTCATTTCTGCCTATAATTATCCTTTCTACAAAAGATAGCATTGAAGATAAAATACTAGGGTTTACTTTAGGGATTGATGATTATCTAGACAAGCCTTTTTCTTCTGAAGAGCTTACTTCACGAATTAGGACTGTTCTTAGACGTGTTTATGGGTAGAAAGGATAATTACTTTTGGAACTAAAACCTGATGGCGCACAAAAACTACAAGTGGTACTCAATTCTTTGGCTCAAAGTGCTAGTAGTCAAGGAGTAGCTTTAGTAAAAGAACGATTAAGCTTAGATATAGCTGTTCAAAGCTGTAATGTTTATCCTTTTTCTCATAAAGAAATAAAGGATCAAATTGGGGCTACCAGCAATGTCATGACAGTAGGTGTTTTTACTCCTGTTTTGGGACAGTTACCAGGAGCAGGTTTTTTAATGCTTACAAAAGATAAAGCGACAAAACTTATTTTGTCCAATGTAGGTGCTAGACCTGATCATCCTATTTACCTTCCATCCTTTACTTCCCAATTAGTACTTAAAATGCTAACAGAGAGTTTAACTTTAAGTTTTGCAAAAAATGTAGCTAAAGTGTTCCAAAAAGGTTCTAGTCCATTAGTTGGTGCACCAGAACCCTTTTTTGATACTTGGGGCAATACCCTTGATTTGATGTTTTCCCGCT
>JAHFUF010000549.1 GCA_023265235.1 Blastocatellia bacterium | reverse complement strand
AAAGCTCAAGCTGTCAGAAGAAAAGACCTTGATTACTAATGCAAGAAGTGAAGCTGCAAAATTTCTCGGTTATGAAATAGTAACTTTGGATGCCGATGATAAACAACACCAAGAATTACATAGGCGAAGTATCAACGGTGCGCCTGGGTTAAAAGTCCCTGTGAAGGTAATTAAAACCAAATGTTCCAAATATATGAAACGAGGAAAACCTATTCAGCTAGCGGCTAGAATACAAGATACTGATTTTAGTATTATTGCTCAATATCAAGCTGAATACCGAGGAATCGTTCAATACTATCTTTTGGCTTTTAATGTACATCGTTTATGGCGACTTCATAGAACAATGGAACTTTCTTTAGCAAAAACTTTAGCTGATAAGTACAGAAGTAGTGTTAATAAAGTTTTTAGAAAGTATCAAACAACTGTGCCAACTCCTCACGGAAGGCATAAGGTTCTTGAAGTACAGATTAAACGAGATGGTAAAGAGCCATTGATAGCAAGATTTGGAGGCATAGAATTGAGATGGCAAAAGCAAATCACTCTCAACGATCAACCAAAAGAGGTTTACAGTGCAAGAAGTGAGTTAATACAACGGCTTCTAGCCCAAGAATGTGAGCTATGTGGTTCAGAAAATAACTGCCAAGTACATCATGTCCGTAAACTTGCTGACTTGAACAGACCTGGACAAAAGGCAAAACCATTATGGGTTAAACGTATGGTGGCTCGCAGACGCAAGACTTTAATTGTTTGCCAAGAATGTCATGGACAAATTCACCAAGAATTTTTCTCTAGACACAAAATCAAGGCATAGATTACTGGAAAGCCGCGATGAAATCGAAAGATTCATGTCCGGTTTGGAGAGGGGTGGCTGGAAAAGTGCTTTTGGGTAACTCGTCAGCCGTCTACTCTACCTCACGCACGGTTTTGTAGGCGAGATGAGGGAGCGATCCCTTACCTTAGCCAGCGATAATAGGATGGAGAGCCGGATGCCTTAAACGGGGCAAGTCCGGTTCGGAGGGGGCGATACGGTATCTCCAGCAATGGAAGCTCGGTCGCTACCCTACTACTTATAGCCTATTTTGGAAGGAAAATAACTTATAGTAATAGAATTTATATCTTCTAGTTTATCTTGTTCTTATGCTCTTCATAAAAATCAGCAAAGTGCTCAAGTAGTAGTCGATGTATAAACATGTAGCCTCCTCCCACTTTCTGAAGGAATATCAATGTTATAGCATTATCGAGAAAAGAAATATAATTTAGGGGGGTAAATTTTCTGACATATAAGACAAACCGGAGAATATAATGTTGTAATACATCAAAACCTCCAAACCATAGGCTAGTTAAAGTACCAGCTAAGGAACTAGCCATTAAGCTAGCTGGAACCGTTATGGAATAAGGTACTTTTGCTAAAACTAGTAATATACCTAATAGTATACTTATTATTATTGCTGATACTATTCCACTTAAAATACTATTTCTACTAGATAATTTTATCCCTTGGTTTGGTGAGGTTTTAAGTTCTAAGATTCCAACACTTATTCCTTTTATTATTCCTATGATAATGCCCATAGGTAGACTTACAACTACTCCTATAACTAGAAATACTATTATTAATAATATATTTACCACCAATAATAGTATAATTCCTCTAATAGAAAAAACTAGTATTGTATTATTATTTGTTATACTAAAATATACCCATATAATATAGCCTAGCCCAATACCTAAAGTAATACCATTAGATATGCCTGTTCGAGCTTGTGGCCAAGTCCATTTAAAGGTTTCAACGGCTTGTATATCATCACTTAGATTACGTTTTCTTCCTCTTAATTCTACTATTAGCCCATATGGCAAGCTAAATATTATGCCAAATAATTGACGCGTAAGGTTTTTATTATCAAATCTAACTAGTTCAAAAAAACACGACATAATAAATGTGTATATTATGGAAGAGCTTATTACAAACAAGCAAAAATTAGTAAAAGACGAAAACTTTAAGATAGAATTGTTTTTTTTCCTGAAATTATGTTGAAATCTGAATATATCTATTATTCCAGCACTCAATCCTCCGGTTACTCCGAATATTATTGTAAATCCCAACGTAGCACCTATCCATAACATTATTCTTCCTTGTGTTCCTTTGTTTTCTAAACTTGGATCTATGAAGAAATAAGTAAAAGATATAACTGGAAAAAAGAACCAAAAACATAAACCTAAACAAAGTCGAGAAATTAATAAATAAAGGTTTTGTTCCCACTTGTTTAAAAACCAACTTGGCTGCATTCTCTCAACTAAAAACACTACTTGAGAATGCTTTTTCATATTTTGAGCTAACCAAGAGAGCCAATATACCATTTGTTCTTTAGTATATTGTTTTGACTGTTTACCTTTACGCTCAAACATGCGATTTATGTATAAGTTAAACAAGTTTTTATGGCTGGACCCTTTAATATAAAACGCATCGTTAGGTAAAGAATCTATAGAGAAATTTTCGTAAGCTAGACACATAATACTTAACATTAAAGGGGATTGTGCTAACATCTTCAATTCATTATCTACTTTCAAAATAGATTGTAGGTATTCTAAATTCTTACCAGTAGCAGATAAATAATGGTTAATTTGTGCAAATGTAAGTGGCTGGAGACAGATTGCTCCACTTAGTTTTAGTCGGGTAGGTAATGTAGTGTATTCGTAAATGCGACTGCATACTACTAAGCCAGGTACACCGTATTCTTCAATAAATTTGTTAATAGCAGTAACACAGGCTAGTTGATTATCCGGCCTAACTTCATCCAAACCGTCCAATAATAAATAAAGGCGATTTTGTTTTAACCAGGTTCCACCAACCTTTCCAGGTATATAGTACTTTGTTTTTAATTCATCTTTTAACCAGTTGTAGATAGGCATGTGTTTATCTACCCAAGAAGAAAGGTTAAAAATAGCTGGTATAGGTTCAATAGGATCATTATTGATACTTAGCTCTTTTGCTAGCTCAAGTAAAGAGATCGTTTTTCCTGAACCAGGTTCACCTAGTATAAGTAAGGAACGACCTACTTCATTAAAAATTTCATGGATAGGTTTATTTACTGGTAGAATTTGGCTAGGTTTATTAGGAATTTCTAGAACTCTTTCCCAAGGATGCTCGACTAATTCTACACGCAATTGTTTATCAACAGAAAGTAATATAGCGTTATGAACTGATGTCTCAAGAACACCTTCAATCCAAAACTGTTTCACTTTATTGAGTAGTATACGCAAATTATATTGATCTTCTAACTTAGGCGGAGAACTAAGAGTAATATTTATATCTCTAGCTATTACTGATTGGAAAATAATCTCTGTTTGACTTAGCTCTCGCGCCTCTATCCTTTAGGGGATTTTTCTGTATCTCCAGAACGTACTATCCCAAAATCAATACCATTAGGAAACTCGCTATTTTTAACTTTTATGCCTGTCCCTTTTGAGGTAACTTCGCTTACTTTAAGAAAACTAGCCTTAACATTTTCTAAGTCAATACCTGTAACTGTGCTTGCTGGTAAATTATACTTCTCCATAATATCAATCAATGTTTTGATAAGGCTCATTAGCTCTTTATCCTCAAAAGCACTAACTGCTACTAGTTCTTTAGCTATGTATTCTTGTTGCGATTTTGACTCTGGTAATTCTTCTAGTAGCTTTAAATCTATTTTAGAATAACGATGTTGAATAAGTTTTTTGATACCATTATAGGCATCAGTTATTTCTTTTTTAGCTGTAGGATTCAAACCTGCTTCTGCTCTTGCTGCCAGAGCTGCAACAATTATCTTAACAGTATCCATTCAACTTCTCCTTAACAAAATATTAGTAACAATACAAAGAACTTTCACGGTTTTTGTACCAAAATTAAAATGTCAAAATACTCTTAATCTTGTTTTACTATAGTTTAGGTAGATATCTCTGAAGTGTACCTTTTTGAGGATATCTAAAACAACTAAATTGAAATTTAAATAATTATTTACTTAAAGGACTAAACCATAACCAGTAGTTATCTCCATGTAAATGACGTTCGCGTTTAGCTATATCATCATACTTTTTCTTAACAAACTTAAATCGTAACCGTTCACGGGTATTAAGCAGCAAGAGAAAGGTTAGATTCGGATTGAGCTAAAAAAATGTCAGGCAAAAGAGAAGGAGCAACGTTGCCATTACGAAAAGCTAGGCAAGACTCAA
>JAHFUF010000548.1 GCA_023265235.1 Blastocatellia bacterium | reverse complement strand
TATCAAGCATCTATGTCTCAAAGCTGTTTGGGATGCTTTGAGTAAACCAGTGTTACCAATGGGCTTGCCTGTTACAGGGTTAAGTTGTTGGGCTTTCCATTGGTCATTATCGGCAACAATCGTTATCTCGCATTTAGATGGGCTACCACCTGGTTTGGCTCGGAGTGCGGCGGCGATAGTATCAATATTACCAGCATCAAGACAGGCTATCACAATCGTGTTATTGCCTAATGCAAGTCGCACAGTTTCACGATCTGCCAAGCCCTCGACAAGATGATAAGCTTTACCTAAACGCGTTGAAGGCAAATCTTGTGCTGCTACGATCAAGCCTCCCTTTTTCGTCATTCCGGCTGTAAAGCGTTTATTACCTTGCTCATCAATCGTCTGAAAGCCCTTCAAATTGCCATCAATATCAAAAACCTTGACCATAATTAAGATGGTGGGATATTGGTTGTATCTGTCAGCCTCTTTCAAAACATAGCGAGTTACATCATCATTGATATTGGGTAAACCCTTCTTTGCCAGGTAAGGATGTGGGTAAGGGAGTTGCTTAACGCCATCATTCCAAAGGGCTTGGTCGGCAGCAAGTGCCTGCTCAAAGAGCTTTGTCCTATCTACTGAGGTCGGTGCGTTGGGCACGGTTGGTCTAGCTGCACGGCGTTGTTTACCTGCTCTTAAGTCTTGGATAACCTCATCATAAATCTTATTGGAGTTGAAGCTTAGGGGAGTCTTAAAGTCACTTATAGTTACTCGACGGAAATACTTGCCATCAGGGTAGTATCCGGAGGTTGTGGTATAGGCAACTTTACCTCTACCACATTTAACCCAACGTCTTGTGCCAGTCTCTTCTAGCATAGCGGGCGCATTGCCACCAAGCGAGAGAACCGCGTCTTGGGTGAACTCAAGGGCGCGTTGGTCAATCTCTGCTGCGATTAGTTCCAGTGATATCTGCATAGTAAAAACCTTTGTTAGAGGGTTAGAACTAGCTACCATCAACAAGGATGGTAGCCAGAAAAAGTTGAAAGAGTTTTATTACTCATTCCTGCCTAGTCGGCAAAAGCTGGGGGTTGACAGTAATGAGAATATCCCCAAGCTTTGGTTCTTGAGTAAGTAGTCCTCGCCTAATAAGGGCAGAGGTATACTTTTTAACTTCGGTTGGTGTGAAGAGTTTAAGGCGTTTAGTACGTTTATTGGTTAAGGCATAGACTAAGCGAGATGCTTTTATAGGGCTGCGCCGTTTGATTAAAAGGTTTAAGAGGGCTTGCTCTAAACCATCTTCTAATGTTGACTTAACTATCTGATTTTGATAGTATTTACACATTGCATTATCCTTTTTTGTAAGCATTGAATTATCCTTTTTTTATGCCCACTAACTGTTTATAGCAGCAAGTGGGCTTCACTTTTTAGCCCACTTGAGCAAACATACATAGTTTTAGACAAGTTGATATTTAACCGCTAAACGCTAGCGATGTGAAATCAAATAAAACTTAAAGAGTTGAACAGAGAAGGCTTGCCAGAAGGATTTAGCGAGGATATGATAGAGTTGTTTTTGGTGGCCTAATGCCTGCTCTTTTGGCTACTCTACCGTATCCATAACCAGCGCCTTTAGGCTAGTAATTCTCCTTGTCCGTCAAGCTGCTTTAAGTTGGTTGGCGGGCTTATTTTTTGCCTGCCGTTGGGTAATAAACTGATCAAGCGATTCTTTGGTAAAGATCCGTGTGCCATTCTCAGTTGTTTCTCCCATTATCTGCCCTTGCCGATGTGCCAATCTCAAAGTAGCTGATGCGATGTTTAGGCCATTACGGTTGAGGTAACGTACCGCTTCTGAGATGAGTAACATACCTAAAGCCTCCTGTATCGAATATCTATGAAGCATTATAGATTATATAAAATATATGTCAAGTATTTGAAAACAAACAACTTTTGGGCAATAATTCGCTAAAAATGGCAATTATTGCCCAAAAAGTAAATTTTACTCTTCGGGTAAATCAGATACTCATTCACCATCATTTTCTACTTGTTGTCGCATGCGGTTGCGAGCAAAGCTCCAGGTTCTAAAAGGTATATCTTCCTCTAAGCCATGCTCTTTTTTTACTGTTTCCCATGCCCTTTCTCTAGGCCCATTCTTTGAATCCTTTAAGTCTGCGACCTCTATAGCCCAGTTAATATCATCACTATTAGGTAAAGTTTTATTAAGTTTGATGTATTTTTCTTTCAGACGATCACAAGTTTTCGTGATACAGTCCTTAATATAATCCTCTACAGTCTGTTGAGTATTTCTTTTGTCATTGGAAACATTCTTCTTATATATCGCATGATAATCTTTAAGCAGTTGTTTATAAAATAAGTAATATCTTTCATAGTCTGGATCAATTAAAGTAACCATCCATGGATCTAACCCCCATTTATTGGGTCTGCCAGGTTTCTCATAAGTAGGGGAAGACTTAGCCTCATATTGGTAAACACTTTCTCGGAACATATGTTTAAACCGCGATTCCATATAGTCTCTAATAAGTGCTTTGTTATTGTGCGTATCTTCTTCGTTATCTTTACTAAGACTAAGATCATCAATTTTCCATCGGCTATAAAAACCGAACTTGTAGACTAGTTCTATTATTTTTGCCTCAAACAATAGTAATAAGCTTTCTTTTAGCTCGTTTGGTGCTATGCACTCAGCATTTAGCCCTCCTAAACCTAACAATGGACGTTCCAGCTTAGACGCATTTATTTCATAGCTAACACTAGGTTTATTATGCTCAGTATCTATAGTAATTTTCGTATTGGTCTGATCTTCTGAGTCTTCTACATAACACCTAATTGTCAATTCTAGATAAAGTTTCTTTTTATCTGCCATGCTTCCACCCTCCCTGCGGGCATTCCCTGAGTGGTAAGGTTTCGACCCGCACGCATCAGGGAATGCGCATGTCCTATGGCTGGCCGGCCAAAGTAAGCGGATCGAAGTCTGTAAAGTTCTTTCGCCTATTATAGCAAATATTAAGGCAATCTACGCTCAACAGATCTCCGTTTCTTTCGCTTGGCTTCCTTTTGGTTGATGGGTAGGCATAGCCGCAACCTCGACGAGTACCAGGCACAACACAAAGCGCGTCCTTACCGCAAAGGTAGGGACGCGCTTGCCTATCAACTCATAACTCATTGATAACTGGGAGTTTGCAGTACAACTTGCAGTATGGGGTTTTTAGCCTAAATTGTGCCAATAGCTTACTAATGTATGTAATAGGGAATACATCTCTGGTAACACTAGTTTGATCATTCCAATGAGCGCTAAAAGCATAAGCCCTGCTTTAACAATATACTGTTCAATAGAACTAAAGAGATCTGGATTGTTTTTCATAAATATCTCCTAAAACTACTAGTTTGGTTAATATGACTATTTGTTATGCCTAAAGGCAACTATGTGGAAAAACTCAGTCAAGATCAGTAGTCAGGATCACGTATGCGCAACGATACCTTATTGCAAAACCAGCAATGAAAGTGCATCATAATTATAGCCTCTATATCAGACAATAAAGGGGTTAGCCTGCCAAACTATGGGCAGACACTTAATTAAAAGACAGAAACTAAAGGGGCATGTTGGGGAACAAAGCCTTTAGCCACTGTAGGACTTGCGATACTAAACCCATTAAACCTAAAGACTAGCGGGTTTAATTATTTTCAGATAACACTAACACTAACACTATTAGGTTTTTGGTATTTTAGCAAGGCAAAAGTCGATGTTTAAGTAACTTTTTTTCTTGAGTTTGCACATCGAGCGTATATCAGTATCATATTGTAAGCATAGAGTTTACCGGGTTTTCCCGGTAAACTCCGGGATAATATATCACTGATAAAAAGATTAGATAAAAAAAGATAAAGTATGCAATTAATTTATAATAAAAATAAATTAGAACAAGATAGAATAATTACAATTAACCGAACGAAAAAGAACTTATAGTTACTGTAACTAGATATAGATTTGCGGGATATCAAGTTTGTAGATTGCCTAACAAGTTAAAGTTGTTAAATAGTAGCGCAATCAAAAATAATATAAGATGGTAAGCTATCATTTGTCAGTTAAATTTACCTGTGAGGTTACAATTTCAACTTATCAATAGCGTTATCCTGAAATAGTTCGCTATGTCTAATGTACTTTCTCAGAACGGTACTAGATTTGTGTCCAGATTGGCGCATGATGGCAGTTTCCGACAAGCCCG
>JAHFUF010000547.1 GCA_023265235.1 Blastocatellia bacterium | reverse complement strand
TCAAGTCTGTTGGCTAAAACCCCTTTCTAAATAGCCTACTAACGGTAACAAGGTTGACATTAATAATTCCTACTTTAATCAATTGATAAAGTTATCATTTTCTAAGTTTAGCTTAGAGTTTTGTAGTTCTAATTTATTCGCTAAATTTCTTAATATATCAGGGAAATTAATTACGCTTTCTTGGTTAAAAGTTGCAAGATTTGGGTTATTTTTTGCTAAACAAACAAATCGATTAACTATTTCTTCTTCTATAGCACTAGTTATAGGCTCGCAATCTTGCAGTGCTAAAAGGGTTAATAGCCCATCTAAAATGCTGTCAATAGCTTGTTCTGCCATTTCTAAGTTTTTGTCGATTATCTGTGTTTCTGTATCGTTTGTGTTATTTAGCATAGTTATTTGTCCTAGTATCCGTTTTTAGCTAAGCCTCAATATCGCGCCAGTGTTTTGCTTCTGTGTAGCGTGACAAGTGTGTCGCGTTCTCTGTAGCAACGATAGCATTAGCCATTAATGCTTGAGCCGCTAGTACTACATCGCAATCTAGTTCTTTTGGATCAGCCGTAGGCATACCTTTTCTACGTGCATCTGCCCAAAGCTGTGCTGCTAAACGCATCGTTTTTGTGTTTAGGGGCAAGTAAGTGTGTAAATTAGCTAACTGGTCTAAGATATTAATAGACCTTACTAGTCCACGCATGACTAATTCTCGCCTTATCTCGAAATCTGAAATTTCAGCAATGATTATTTCTCTGCCAGATAAAAGCATTTCTTGATACCAAGAATCTATTTCTATTCCTCTCTTTGGATTGGCTATTTTTCCTAATGGCGTTGCATCTAGTACTATTGGTCTAAACATTTAATTAGCCTACTTTAATTATTTTTGATTGTTGCTGCTATTGCTTCATCTATTAACTGAGCGTTTTCTTCTTCATAGCCTGAATCATCTGCTAGTAACTGCTTATGAAACTCTAATGCTGCTTGGTTTTTTATTCGTTGCTGGTTACGTTGGTCTTGTTCTGAAACATCAGCTAATAAGCGGTCTGCTAAAGCTTTTTTATCTTCAGAGCTTAATGTAGCTGCTTGTTGAAATATTGTATCTAATGGCAATGGTTGTGCTGACATTTTTATTACCTCCAAAACATTTGAAAAATTGGTAGTAGGGATGGGTTTTGCTAGAACTTAGCACTACTACCATTACCTATATCTAATTTCTAACCTAATATGGAGTATCTACTTTTCCATACAAACCAAATAAACCAAATACAAACTACTGTCTACTGTCTATGAGCCAAACAATCAAAATCAAATCAAAATCAAAGAACTGATAACTTTTAATTACTAAAACGTAAACATTGCGGTGTTGCTACTAACCCCATTAACAACAAGTCTGACAGTGTTGTTGCCACGAACAATTCCACCTAATTTCTTTTTGCTACCTTTGATGGTGAAACTAGTATTGGCAATAGTCATTGGAGTTAAGGTAATTTCTTTTTCATTAACAAACAGTCTAGTTATACTGCTAGCCGAGTTAGACATAAAACCTATACCACTAATTGTAAGTACTTTAGCTTGATAAATAGCGTTGGTTATTGCTGATGATGTTGAAAACTGAGTGCTAGCTTGACCAATATTTCCACTACTGTCTGTGGCTGTTATTCTCACTATTGCTTGTGAGTTAGTGAGGTTGAGGCTATCAATGTTATTGATTACAAACGAATTGTCACTTGCTCCAAAGCTTGCAACCGTTGCAAATGTTGCTCCTCCATCAAGTGATAGCAACAAGGCTTGGCTTACTACAGCACGGTTGTCCACACTTTGCCATTTTACTTGGATTGGCTGCCCTGCTATTAGGCTCTCATTGCTATTAGGTTGCAGAATTCTAACTGTAGGAGCTAGCGTGTCTACTGCTTGTTCTATACGGAAGTTTGCTAGAGTTACTGCTTGAGATGAGTTACCCGCTCCATCTTTAACAACTAAGCGAAGTCGCGCTTGGTCTGATTGCAAGCTTGTTGGGATTGGGAACGAGAAGCTTTGTGTAGCAACTGGTAGACCACTTGCTATTGTTACAGGGAAAGTTGTACCACCGTCAGTAGACAAACTTAAATCCTGCGAAGTTACTGCTACATTATCGCTAGACATCCAGTTAATTTGTAAGTTGTCGCCTGAAGTAAATCTCTCAGCACCCTTTGGTGAAAGGAATGTGACGCTAGGAGCTTGTGTATCTCCTGTTTGACCACCACCTTTTGTTATAGAGAAATTACCAGTAGTAGAATTAGCTCGTCTTGCTCCTAAGTCTACTGTGCTAACTCGAATTTGTACTTTATTTAGCAGTTCTATGTCTGGTACTTGCCAAACGAATTCTTGTACATCTGCTGGTAGCATTTCAGCTTTAGGAATTGGATTAAATGTGCTACCGCCATCTGTGGATAGCTCTACTCTATGGCTTGCTATAGAGTAAGATTGTGGTGCTACCGATGTATTCCATGTAATTGTAAGCGGTTGATTCGGCATCACTTGCTGATTGGTCGATGGTGATAGGGTTGCGAGTGATGGTGGTTGGCCGATTGAGAAATTGCCACCCAGTCCAATACCTAGTGCTGAATCTAAAACATTAAATAAGTCTCTCTCAGATAAAACTATTGATTGATCGTTAGTATCGATAATAGTACGTCCTCTGAAGTCGTTAATATAAAGTAACCGACCATCTCCAGATAGCTTCATTCCTTGTATAGCACCTTGTATAGAAGTAAAAATAGTGGTCAGACGTTTAGAGGTAAAATTGTAAGCATATGTGCTAAATCCATGTATTTCACTTATATATAAGACATTGCCATCGTTGCTAAATAACAATTCTGACAAATCAAGTCTTGATTTATTATCAAAGGAAAAGCTATCGATAATACTCAGCGATGAAGTATCAAGCATACTAATAGTATCTTTACTGCTAATGCATAAAATGTTTCCGTTAGGAGAGACAGCTAACTCCATCGGTCTATTTAATCCTCCTTTGCCTGGTGGAATATTGTTTATGCCTTTTATTGATTTCTTTATACTGGTATCATAAATAATCACATTGCTATTTTCTAAAGATACATACGCAAGCTTTCCGTTTGGGCTAAATACAATATCCCTAACTTGACCAACATTAGTCAAAGTATTAACCGTTTCTAGTGTATTAGGGTTTACTAAAGAAATTTTTTGCTCATTCCCTAATAGTACCCATAACAAGCCATCTGGCCCCACTTTTATCTGGTTCACTGTAATATCTGAAAATAGTTCCCCTATGCGTACATTCTTTTCTAAGTCTATAACTGTTATTCCTTTAGTAATAAAATCACTAAAATTTACTATGAAGAGTTTTTTTCTATTAGGGCTTATTTCAATTATTTTTCCAGGTTGGTTAAAATCAATTCTTTTTATTTCTTGGAGATTTAATGCATTTATAATAGAAAGGTATCCTGTATTAGTACGGGCACTTAGGATAAGCGTTCTATATATAATAGGTAAATTCGTTTCTTCTTGAGCTTGAACCCTTGTAATATTAAAAAATGTAACTAGTGCGATTAGTACAATAAGATTAATTATGCTTATAAGTTTTAACATAAATTTTTAGCCTACAAAATTATAGTGAAGCAATCTTATTACGACTTACAAGTCGTGTCAATGTTTATTTGTGATGGTTTACAATTTCCTTTTAGAAATAGAAAACCAGAGATACAATTTGTGTTATGAGACATAGAACAGCCAATAATGCACAAATAGATTTACAGTTACCGAAAAACCTTACTTTTTCGGATATATGTAAATTTATCCGAAAAACTCTCAATGTTACTCAAAGGATAATGGCTGAAAAGTTAAATACAGATGTTCGTACATACCAAAAATGGGAATATGGAACTTCCTTGCCTAGTGATTTTGCTGCGTTTAATTTAGCCATTTTGTATCAATATGCCCTTTCAAAAAATTATGAGCTAATAGAAAGCGCGAAATTTGTAAACAAAGAGATTGCTTAGACTTTATTACTATTTAATTATACGTATTCCCAAGACTTACAATCCTAACAGTCAGTACAAAATTGTAACCGCCTTTGTCAATGATTTTCCCAGACTGCCCTGAATTTAGTGACGCACACCCAATTTGTGGTCTAGTATGGCGAGCTTTTATTGTAGTAGCCTGTCCTCCACCCCCTAATGGACAACTAATATAAACGCCATGATCT
>JAHFUF010000546.1 GCA_023265235.1 Blastocatellia bacterium | reverse complement strand
TAGCGATAAAACTGCTAAAGTTTGGGATAGAAAAGGTAATCTACTTGCTACTTTGCAACATCAAGATTTTGTCTCTTCAGCAAGTTTCTCTCCTGATTCTAACTTCATTGTTACTTCTAGTAGCGATAAAACTGCTAAAGTTTGGGATAGAAAAGGTAATCTACTTGCTACTTTGCAACATCAAGATTTTGTCTCTTCAGCAAGTTTCTCTCCTGATTCTAACTTCATTGTTACTTCTAGTAGCGATAAAACTGCTAAAGTTTGGGATAGAAAAGGTAATCTACTTGCTACTTTGCAACATCAAGATTTTGTCTCTTCAGCAAGTTTCTCTCCTGATTCTAACTTCATTGTTACTTCTAGTGCGGATTCCACTGCTAAAGTTTGGGATGTAAAGATAGAGACTCGCAATTCTAGAGAATTAGCAGAAAAAATAAAACAACTTGTTCCTTATGAGCTTAAAAATGGGCAAATTTTACCAGTTTATGAACAAGCTTATCGAGTTCGATAGATTAAGGTCTTTTGGTACAAATTTTTCTTTTGTAATATCAACAAGCGTTTTCCGAACGGCTTAAACAATTTATATTAAATTTGTTCATTAGTGATTTAGTGACTCAGTTAATTAGTTAATCGAAATGGAGTTAAATATGTCACCTCTTATTAAAACTTGCATAGAAAAACTAATCCCTAGAAAAGCAGATGAACTAGCAGGAGTAAACTTTTGGCCTAAAAACAAAACTGTGAGAATACATTTTTTAGGCGGAGAAGAAATTGTAAAAGAGAAAGTTAAAAAATACATAAATATGTGGCAATCTCACATAAACCTTAAGCTAACTTTTGTAGATGACCCAAATGCAGAAATAAGAATAGCTTTTGTTATGGATGGTACATCTTGGTCAGCACTAGGAACAGAGGCTCTTGATAAAATATATTTTCCTAAAGAAACAATGAATTTTGGTTGGTTAACTCCTGAAACAGAAGAAAAAGTATATTCTAGTGTAGTGTTGCACGAGTTTGGACATGCTCTAGGTTGCATTCATGAACATCAAAACCCTTCTGCTAACATTCCCTGGGATGTAGATAAGGTTTATCAATACTATCTTGACACTCAAAACTGGGGTAAACCTAAAGTTGATCAAAATATTCTCAACAAATGGGATCATTACTGGAGTCAATATAGTGCTTTTGATGAAAAATCCATTATGCTCTACCCTATCCCAAAAGAATTAACTACCAATGGTTACGAAGTAGGCTGGAACACTACATTATCTGACACAGACAAAGAGTTTATTTCTTCTATTTATCCTAAAAAAGTAGAATAATCTAAAGTTTAAACTTAGGGGATCATATGCAACTAAAGGGCGAACAAATAGGAGAATTCAGAGCAGCTTTACTTAATGCATTTGATGTTGATAGTTTTCAAATAATGATGCTGGAAAGACTAGACAAAGAACTTTCTCACTATGCCCCAATGAATAAAGACTTTCCAACAATTCTATTCGAGTTAATCAAAAAGGCTAACAGAGAAGAATGGGTAGATGAGTTAATCTTAAAATCAAAAGAAGCTATACCTAAAAACCAAATGCTTTATGCGTTTGCCCAAAAAATGGGTTTAACCTTTTCTACAACTGAACAATTCCAAGAACTTGAACGAATGGTTGTTGCTTCAAATAAATTTTTAGATATTAGTTTATGGACTACAACTCTAAGCCAAATAGAATCACAAGTTTGTCGTATTGAAATTGAATATGATCAAGGAAAGCTAGAATATGGTACAGGTTTTCTTATTGGCTCAAATATCTTAATGACCAATTATCATGTTATGGAAGCCGTTATATTAGGAGAAGATGGTAAATCTATAGATGGTGGTTTTAGTGCTAAAGCGACTAGTGTCAAATGTCAGTTTGATTATAAACACTTAGCTGGAAAGGTATTAAATGAAGGTACTGTATACAAACTACACCGAGACTGGAAAGTAGATTTTAGTCCTAATTCCTCACAAGACCAAATGCCATCAGAAAATTACTTAGATTATGCAATTATTCGTTTAGAAGGTCATCCTGGTGAGGATTTAGTAGCTAGTAAAACAGCATCTATTGGAGAAAAACGCGGCTGGATTAAGTTACCTGAGTCAATACCAAAAGATGCATTTGCTCCTAATTCACCCTTACTTATTATTCAACATCCTAAAGCTGCACCACTTAAGCTAGCGTTAGAGACAAATGCTATTATTGGCTTAAATGAAAATAAAACTAGAATTAGATATAAAACTAATACTGAGCCTGGATCTTCTGGTTCGCCCTGTTTTACTCAACAATTAGAACTTATTGCACTTCATCATAGTGGTGATACTAGTTTTAATCCGCTTTATAATGAAGGAATACCATTTTCTGCTATTACTACTCTATTAAAGAAAAGAAATATTTCTCTTGATACTTTTGATTTTGAGCTTAATAGTACTAGAAGTAGTATTCCTATCACTGAGCAAAGAAGTAAAGCTCCTATTAATTCAACAGAAAACCAAACTACAAAACTTGAGCCTGCTACTCCTATTGCCGCTTCAACCGTTACCGCTACTCCTTCTACATCCGCTACTTCTGTTACTAGTGCTAACACTTCTACCCCATCAAAGCAAATCCTATCACTCAGACAAGGTGCTATTAAAACTACAATAGTAGCTTTTGTTATAATCAATGGGCTAAAAGAAATAGGTGGAGTAGAGTCAGTAGAATTATTAGCTAAACTCCATTTTTACATCCTATCGCTTGTAAATAAACAACCCCAACTAAGCATAGAAGTTCTTAGTAGTTTATTAGGAGCAATTATCCTTTTTCCTAGCTCAACCGAACTTGATCCTTTAGACACAATTAAACTAATCATTGAACTTAACAATCAAATGAATGCTGTTGGTATTCCTATCAAAGTAGGAATGTCTTTAGGAAGCGTTCAAGAGCTTATAGATATTGATGGAAAAGCTAATTTTATAGGAGTTTGTATAAATCAAGCTGCTCGTTTAGCTACTGCTAAAATGGATAATCATCCTGGATTGTTAGTTAACGAAAGGCTAGCTAACCATTTGCAAGCTGGCTTAAGAGCTAGCCATTGGCTTTCTAGTAGAAATTCTAGCCGCTTGTCTGTTGAAGTTGCAGGAAAAAGAAATGAAAAATTCCTTTGTTACTACCCACCAATAACTACTTGGCCTACTTTAGCAAATATAACTTATCACTATGATGAAAGCTTTCAACCTAGAAGTAAAAATGCTGCTTTAATTGCTTATGATTTACCTAGTTTTTCTGATGGAGATTTAAACCAACTTAGCCAAAGGTTTAGAGCTATTACTGATGTGTTTTTAGCTCTAATAACAAACACAAAACTTTCCTTAGAGTATTTTTTCTTTTCTCCTGGCGGTGATGGAGGAGTAATGGTTTTTACTGATTTAGAAAAGAAACCTGTTTATGATTTGGCTAAAAACTTTGCTGAACAACTGTTAATTGAATCTCAAAATAAAAACTCATTAATTTCTGTAGACTCTAAGATTGGTCTACATTTTGGCTCTATCTTGCTCTATGAAAATGCTCAAGGAGATTTGCGCCCTACTGGTGATGATATTTTTATTGCTGATGCTATTACTGGTGATGATGCAGCAAAGCAAGCGGATAAGTTAATTTTTACTCAACCTTTTGTAGAAGCTGTTAGTAGTGATACTCAATATTTTAACAATAACTTTTATTCATTACCTATTTTGAAAATTCTTGCTAGAGAAATTAAACGCTATAGTGCTAAAACTAGTAATTCCAATAAAAATGAAGCTCAACCACAACCTACTAAGCCGGATGTAGTTGCTAGCCAAACTGTAACAGATAACCAAACCACAATAAAAAATGCTTCCCACATAGGTAATAACCCTCTGCGACATATCTGGGAAGAACATAGGGAAATAACAATAAAAAAACTTACAGGATTAATTAACCAACTTAACTATACAACCAATGAAGCAGATAAAATTAGTATCAATATCCAAATTGGTAGCTTGGAAAGAGAATTACAAAACACTGACAATAAACTACTTAATAATTAGATAGGAACAAAATCATTTTATGCCAAACTCATCAACTCGAGTTTTACCAATTTAGGCAGCCCAAAGGGAGCGTAAGTTATTGAAAAAGCCAGTATTTGGAATTTTGGAATAGTTTCTAGGAGCGATGGAATCAAGAGAAAGCTCAAGAAAAGA
>JAHFUF010000545.1 GCA_023265235.1 Blastocatellia bacterium | reverse complement strand
CTGTCGCTTATAACTTCAGCCTCAAATTCTTTTGATTTTTCTGTCTATTTTCCCTTTTGTTTCAAGTGTCTTTCTTTTATATGAATATTGCTATATTTTAGTCCTGCTACTTGTTGAGCTTAAATGGCTGTTAGGGCTTGCCACCTGTTTTTCGCCTCAGTTAAAATGAAGGTTTTCTAACTAACAAAAATTTCATACTGTAGGAAATAGAGATTGTGCTAAAAAAAATTATAATTCGTGGTGCTCGTCAACATAACTTAAAAAATATTAACGTTGAAATTCCTCGTAATCAACTTACTGTGATTACTGGCTTAAGTGGTTCAGGTAAATCTTCTCTTGCTTTTGACACAATTTATGCTGAAGGTCAACGTCGTTACGTAGATTCACTTTCTGCCTATGCTCGTCAGTTCTTAGATCAACTGGAAAAACCTGATGTTGATAGCATTGAAGGGCTAAGTCCAGCAATTTCTATTGAGCAAAAAACTACTAGTCGTAGCCCTCGTTCTACTGTTGGGACAGTAACCGAAATTTATGATTATTTAAGGCTGCTTTTTTCCTCTATTGGCCAGCCTTCCTGTTACCAATGTGGTCAGCAAATTACTAGACAATCGGTTGAACAAATAATTGCTAACCTGCTAGAACTACCAGAGGGCGAGCGAGTAATGATTCTTGCTCCAATTGTACGTGGTCGCAAAGGAGAGTTTCGTAAGGAAATAGAAAAGCTTTTAAAGGATGGCTACCTACGTGCTCGTGTTGATGGCGAAATGAGGCAATTAGACGAAGATATTCGCCTAGACAAAAGACGTAATCACACTATTGAAGTAGTCATCGACCGTTTAATGATAAAACCTGGTATTCAAAAGCGTTTGGCTGACTCAGTTTCTTTAGCTGCAAAGCTTACTGAAGGTATAGTCCTAGTCTCTATTGTTGATGGAACGGAAAAACTTTATTCAGAAAAAATGACTTGTGTTGTTTGTGGAGTGAGCCTACCTGCTTTTGAACCTAGATCTTTTTCTTTTAATAGCCCCTATGGTGCTTGTCGTACTTGTAATGGAATTGGCGTACAAATGGAAGTAGATCCCCTTCGTCTGATAACTGACGAATCTAAGCTTTTAGAAGAATTAGAGTTTATCCCAGAAGATGAAAACACGGGAGGGCAGTTAAAAGAAGCTTTGTTAGCAGTGGCAAAAGTCCATGGTTTTGCTACTAATAAACCATTTGCTGAGCTAGGAGAAAAAGCTAGGGAGGCTTTTCTCTATGGCACAAAAGAAAAGCTTACTTTTGAATATGGTGGTTATGTTTATAGTGCTCCTTGGGGTGGTGCGGCAAGTTTGATCAAACGCCGCTATGAAGAGGCTAAAACTGATAAAACTCGCAGTGCTTTAGAAGGGTTAGTTTCTCCTAGAGCTTGTCATAGTTGTCAAGGTAAACGGTTGCGTCCTGAGTCTTTAGCTGTAAGGGTGGGTGAATTGACGGTTGCTGATTGTGTATCAATGCCTATTTCAGAAGCAGTTACAGCTTTTGCACAAATTAAACTTACTAAAAGAGAACAAAAGATTGCTGGGCAAATCCTACGAGAAATCCAGAGTCGACTGCAATTTCTTACTAGCGTTGGGCTTGGATATCTTTCTTTAGATCGTGCTGCAACTACGCTTTCAGGTGGAGAAGGTCAACGAATTCGCCTAGCTACTCAAATCGGCTCACAACTTCGCGGGGTGCTTTATGTACTAGATGAACCTAGTATTGGACTGCATCCACGAGACAATCAACGTCTGCTAGAAACTCTGTTTAAATTGCGTGACTTAGGCAACACTGTCCTAGTAGTTGAACATGATGAAGATACAATTAGAAAAGCAGATCATGTTGTTGACCTTGGGCCTGGAGCAGGAACACATGGTGGCTGTGTTGTTGCTCAAGGAACGCCTAAAGAAGTGGCCAATGAGAAAGGTTCTTTAACAGGAAAATATATTTCTGGCGAGTTAAGAATCCAAGTTCCTAAACAACGTCGCTCGCCTAATGGAAAGGTATTGCGCATCATTGGAGCAAGTGCAAACAACTTAAAGAAAATCGACGTTACTTTTCCCTTAGGCTTATTAACTGTGGTAACAGGAGTTTCTGGTTCAGGGAAATCTACTCTAGTAGATGACATTCTTTATCGTAGCCTCGCACGCACTCTTTATAAAAGCCTAGCTGAACCAGGTGAACATACAGCAATTGAGGGGTTAGATTATATCGATAAAGTCATAGAAATAGACCAATCGCCAATTGGACGGACTCCGCGTTCTAATCCTGCTACTTACACAGGACTATTTACTCCTATTCGTGAGCTTTATGCATCGCTTCCTGAGTCAAAAGAACGTGGTTACAAAGCAGGAAGGTTTTCTTTTAATGTAAAAGGTGGGCGTTGTGAAACTTGTCAAGGCGATGGGCTAAAGTGTATTGAAATGAACTTCTTACCAGATGTTTATGTACTATGTGATGTTTGTCAGGGTGCGCGTTATAACCGTGAAACCCTAGCGGTTTATTATAAAGGGCTTTCTATTGCTGAAATGTTGGGTAAAACTGTTGAAGAAAGTTTAGAATTACTAGAAGCCATTCCTCAAATTAAACAAAAGTTACATACACTTTATGAAGTTGGCCTTGGTTATATCAAGCTAAGTCAGTCTGCTACTACACTTTCTGGGGGCGAAGCGCAACGTATTAAGTTAGCGAAAGAATTAAGTCGTCGTGCTACAGGACGCACCATTTATATTTTAGATGAACCAACTACTGGACTACATTTTGAGGATGTGCGCAGGCTTTTGGATGTACTGCAACGGCTTGTTGAGCTAGGTAATACTATTATTATAATAGAGCATCACCTAGATATTATTAAAAGCGCGGATTGGGTTATTGACCTAGGCCCAGAAGGTGGTGCACAAGGTGGTAAAATAATTGCCGAAGGCCCCCCCGAAGAAATTGTGCGTATTAAAAAATCCTATACAGGACAAGCCTTAAAAGCTTTACCAGAGTTTGCTCATATAACACCTTATGGTACAGGGGCTTATAAAAAATTTGTTCCTGGAAATGGAACAAATGGTTAAACTAAGAACCAGCGGTTTAACGCTGGTTTATTGCAAGATACTTCTACCTTATAGTGTCTAATACGCAAGACATATCTACTGTTCTTTAACACTAAAGGTTTTGCCTCCACCTTTAACTGAACGAATAACCTTTGCTATTTCTTTACGAACGTCTATATAGCTTTTATCAATTAGGTTAAAAAGAGTATTTTCTATAAATTCAGTAGAGTTATTATCCTCAGTCGCAGTAGGGTTAGTAGTGGTAGGATTAGGGGGTGCAAGTCGCCAATTTCTTACAGTCTCGCCTTCAATAGGAAAAATACCAAATTGGAAATTAAGTAAACGATAAAAAGTTTGTTCATGGACTAGAAAAATAAGTACGTCATTGTCTTTGCTAAAAGAATCATTCGCATTAATGTTTTGTGTGCCTGACCAAACACGTACCTCTTTTAATCGACTGTCACCTTTAACAATCTCTGTAACTTGTAATGTAGCAAGTTGGGTGTAATCTAAATAGCTAGCTTTTTCTACTTTTTTCACCTTTGCCCTAACAACTACATCTGCACGCAAAGATAATTCATCTACAGGCATTACTCGCATTCCTGAGATGCCTATGGTTTGTGCCGCTAAATTAATTGTAAAAAGAACTAAAACAAATAATGATAAAATCAATTTATTCAAAGTTTTGCTCCAATAAAGGGTTGCTGTTAATCTGTTTGATGTATTTATAGAATAATTATATTTCCTGTGATCTATAACAAATCTTTTAAGAAAACTAACCCAAAATTTTTAATAATTAAATTATACAACCTACTAAATCGTGATCATGGGCTTCGGTTACTTCAACGGTGACAAAGCTTCCAGGTTCCAGAGAAAATCCCTCTGGAGCATCATTTATTAAAACACAGCCATCAATTTCTGGTGCTTGAGACTGCATTCGGCCTTGCCAAAGCAGGTCGCTTTCCTTAGCTTCACCTTCAAATAACACTTTTACTTGCTGGCCAATCATTTTTTTATTACGCCGTCGTGAAATTTGTGCTTGTTGTTTCATTAGTTTACTTTGTCTTGCCTGAGCAGTACGAAGTGGAACTTTGTCACTTAATTCATAAGCAGGGGTGCCTTCTTCATCTGAGTAAGTAAATGCTCCTAAGTTGTCAAATTGCATATCTTTG
>JAHFUF010000544.1 GCA_023265235.1 Blastocatellia bacterium | reverse complement strand
AGTGGCATAGGTTTTATGTCCAACTCCGCTAGCAGTACAACTAAACTGTTTGTCAATGAAAAAGAAGTTACCTTAACACCAATGAATATTTCTAACACTAGTTTCACTATAAAAGGCAGCAAAAAGAAACTAGGAGGCATTGTTCGTGGCAACAACACTGTCAGATTAGTTATTGATGGGGTAGTGAGCAACACGCTAACTTTTGCGTTCTAGTGTTACTTTTAGTGTACAAAAACAACACAGGCTTGTAGCAATTAACTACAAGCCTGTGTTGTTTTGAGGCTATTCAGAAATAAAATACAACTATATGTAGTAGCTAGAGATAGTGTAAACAATAATTAATTTTTTAATTACAGCTAACTGTAACTATCTCAATTAGTTGGGGTTGCTTTACTGAATAGTCTCGTTTTTTAAGAGTTTTAATTAACTTATTTGATTAATTATTACGATTGAGCCAATATACTTTTTTTATAACTTTATCAGGAATTTCATTATTTTGACTGTGTAACCATCTAAGATTTTCGATTCTGTCCTCCCCAAGTGGTACAAAATATAGTGCAACATGAATTTCTGCATTAGCTTTATTTATTAAAACGGTTACACTATCACCGTAATCTTTCTTGATATGCCAGTTTGCAGTGTAATCTAAAATAAAAAAACCTTCTTCAAGCTCTATAGGAGAAACTAGGAAATCATTAGCTACAATAAGGCGCGTATACAGTTTTTTTCCCATTAGCTTTAGTAGCTGAGCTTTAATTAGAGGCTCTGCCAAAAAATCTTTTGCTTTGCGGTTTTTTCCTTTATATGGGTACTTTCCAACCCAAGAGGTTAATTCCTCTAGTTTATCTAGTTTTATATTAATTGATTTATCTGAAGATACTTGCTCTTGAGCAATGGTCTTATTTGGTTTGGCTGCTTGAATTTTACTTAATTGAGTTTCACTAATTATGGTCATTATTGTAAAAATTAAAATTATCACTACTATAGTTGTTTTTCTCATAGGTTATTTTCTCCTTACACGTTGACCAAGATAAAATTCTAATTTAATAAGAACTTTATCTTAGCTTTACAATAGTATATTTTACTTAAGATGAGCAACTTTTAATCTATCAGTTATTTCTTTAGTGGCTTCTTGGACTGTTACAACACCATCTTTCTTACCATCAACAACACCATCAAAATGTTTGTTTTTTTCATAAGCATTGCTTCCTTGAGAAAATACTACATAATTAGGGTTGGATCCTTGGCCAACAGCCTTAGGGTACAAAACAGATAGATAAGCATCCTGAGGATTATTGAGTTTACCTTTGTACGGTAGAAGGTACTGCTTTACGTAATCAAGTTGCTTCACACTAGACATCTGCTTAAAAGCTTCTATTACAATATCTTTAGTTATTATACTATCAATAGATTGTGGTAAACGACTTATTTCCTTGGACAAGAAGTTTTTTTCTATTATTAATTGTGATTTTTCTGCTAAAACTTCTTTTAGTTGCGATTTAATTTGCTCTTGTTGTTCTTTAGGAAGGTTTTTAGCTTTTGCCAGTTGGTTATTTAATTCTTTGCTCTTCTCAGTAAGGTTATCTATTTTTGTTTTTATTTGGTCTCTTTTTATTGGTAAGCCATTAATATTTGTAGTTAATTTTGTCAACTCCTTTTTGGTTTCTTCATTCACAGGCAAATTATCAATAACTTTTTTCTTGTCATTAAAATCAATTGTTAGGCTTGTTAGTTCTTTAGTTAATAAAGATTTAGCAGTGCTAGGAAGAAACTGTATTAATCCTGCGGCTTTAGTTTTAGGGCTTTCTTTGCTGGGACTAAACGTGGTTATAGTCTCATAACTTATTATGGCTAATATGGTAGAAGGTTCTGTCTCAAGTTCTTTAGCAATAGCATCTACTTTAGCTAAAAATTCAGGCGTTACATTATTGTTACCTTTAAGACCAGGAATTTTGTTTACATCATACCCAGGTTTTGAAGAATTATTAGTCGCTTTTGCTGTTTCTATTTTAGTCTCTGTGCTGGTAGAAGTAGCCTGAGATTGATTATTAGGCTGACTAACTGGTTTATCTCCAGGCTTTATATTTACATTCGTTTGGCTAGGCGTTTGAGTTTTATTATTGGGTAAGGCTGTGCTAAGTAAAGACTTAAAATAATTTGACTCAAGAGAAGTATACTGTTGATATTTATCTGATGATTGTATAGGTTGAGTTTGGATTCCAATAGTTTGAGCACTGGAGTTTGTACTACTTGATGCGTGTTTATTATCTACTGAGTTATTAGGTTGTGATTTTAAATCGTCTGGTGTTATTGGTGTAGAATTAGGTGTTACTCTCATAACTTTTTCCTTTGTAAAAAATATTTTTGTTTGCCCTTTTTGCCTCAGGCAAAACTTAAGCCAAAATATTTTTCAATACGCTTAAACAGTCGATTGTTGATTTTATGACTATTTATAGCTATTTTATTTTTATTAACAAGTTTAGGTCTGCCAAAACTGGCACACCTCTAAAACTGGCACTTATGACATATCTGCCAAAACTGGCAAGATATAGTTAAAAATATATGAAGCTTTATAGCAAAGTAAAACCTACAAAAGGTTTATTTTCAACTACTAGCGCAAAGCCTGCAAAATTGTTTTTTTCACACAATAAGAAATAAAAATAGTGATAAAAAACGTCTATAAGAATAAGGAAGCAAGGAATATAGCTTCTCTAAGAAGTAAAGAGCAAATTTATAATAAAACTAATCATATAAGTATTAATTACGATAATAGTTTTGGGTGGAGTATTACCTTATCCCAATAATTATTCGCAATTTGGAATAGGAGGCTTTATGAACAAGATAGACAATAAGTTACAGAATAAGGCTAATAATATTACTGAAGAAGTAGCACCATTTACCCAGATAAAACACTTCTTTACCAAAACACTAGTGGAAAAATGTAGAGCGAAAAAACATGCCTTGATGAATATGTCAAGACAAAGAGGATATGCTTTAATTGTGTTAGTATTGTTTTTTTGGTACTTAGGAGTAGTAGCAACATCACAAATCGTACTAACAAATACAGTACAGCTAAGAGACACGCAATTAGAAATAGCACTAGACCAAGCAGAAAACATAGGAATAGGAACAGCAAGTCCAATACGCAACTATATAAATGACCAAGTGTATAAACGAGTGCAAAACCAAGTTATTGAACACTTACAATTAAACAAATCAACAGCAGAAAGTTATATTTGCCAAGATCAACCAACACCTACAGAGAAAAACGGAGGGAGTTTGACGCAGCAATTTGGTTTATGTAATCCAGTAAGAATAATGGATGGACTAGATGGGGACACTAACCAAACCTTAGACTTACTATCATTTGCTTATCCAAACTCTGATAAACCAATAGATGATCCCTATAAAAACAACCTAAGGTTATCGGTAGTAGAGCAAGCACAAAACAAATACCACTATACACTTCGCTCTACATTTGTAGGGCAGCAAGTATTATATTCAGGAGCAGGAGAGCGTGTTAACCGTTATCGATACCTAGTTAGGGCTGATGTTGAGACCTACACTTATTTTAATGTAATCAACCAACTTGTTATGCACTTTGATGTTATGGTTGACGAAACCTATTACCCTATTCCTTTTGATGGCGTAGACTGTGACCAACCTGCTAAGCTTGAAGAAAACCTAATTCTCCCTGCTATTGTCCTCAATGCTGGAACTGAGCAAGCTATGGTTTGTACTGATGGCATTACTTGTGTTCCTGTTGGTGTTCTAGATAAAAATGGTGAATTTTGCCCTTATGGTAAAAAGTGTTATACAGACATATGTGGGAGAGATCCCTTTTGTGGAATTCCGCCAGGACACATAAGAGGATGTGTTGCATCGGGGAAAGGAGATGCGATTCAGTGCCCAGTGCCAAAAGGAACATATATAGGTGATGTAAGGCCATTTGGTATAAGACCAACAAGAGGATGTGCTTCTGCTCGCACTAATGAACCTGATGCAACTGGATTAGATCCTGATGGTTACACCTTTACTGTTATTACTAGGCTTGTTTCTATTGGCAGTACTTACAATTAGATGGAAAGGATTAACCATATGACAAAACAAATACTCAGTCTACTTATGTTCCTATTAGTGTTCTGTGTCATCACTCAAGCACAAGATAACCCTATTATTTATCAAACGTTTATAAGAGATGGAGATGCTAGTAGCGGAGGATATATATCTATTCTA
>JAHFUF010000543.1 GCA_023265235.1 Blastocatellia bacterium | reverse complement strand
GTAATATAACCAATAATTTGTTGCTTAGAAAACCCTTGTGAGCTACCTATATTAGTATTAGCAGATTTATTAGTATCAGACGAATTTGCTATAACCGCTCCAGTGCCTCCCACTTGAGAGTCTACATAATCCTTAAAACTAGACAACACTTCCTGTTGACAATAAAATAAAGTATTTACTCGTCTACCATAATTAGTCTCAACCTTGCGAGTTTCAAAACAACGAGTGATACTACGCAATACTATATGCAGTGGTATCCCCATATTTTTCCAGCTTTCCACAAGCGACCAATCTAAGGGAGAAATTAGCAGAGGTGCCCCTCTTTTACTAACAAAAAACTCTTCTACTTCTGTGTAATAGTTGTAATAATTAACAGTTTCCATAAGTATTATTTCTAGCAATATAAGTTATTCTAAAAGGTATAAATAATATATATCAACTTTATTTGAGGGTGTAAAGTAGGAATAAACTAAGGCTTCTAAGTGTTTGATCCTTAAAAACAAACGAAACAGAATCGAAAATGACTAAGAGATCTTTTAGGGCGAACCAAATGTTTCCTATTTTAGTTCGCCCTTTATTATCGTTATTTCTTTTTATTTTGAGATTATTGATTCATTGAAGCTAAAAACTCTGCATTAGTCTTAGACTTGGAAAGTCGTTCTAAAATTAGCTCCATAGATTCTACTGGGGATAGTGGGCTTAGTACTCTTCTTAGGATGAAAACCCTATTTAGATCTTCCTTAGGCATTAATAGTTCTTCCTTACGAGTGCCAGACTTATTAATGTCTATTGCTGGGAAGATACGTTTTTCTACTAATTTTCGCTCTAAGTGAATTTCCATATTGCCAGTGCCTTTAAACTCTTCAAAGATAACATCATCCATACGTGAGCCTGTATCAATTAAGGCAGTAGCAATAATTGTTAAAGAGCCACCTTCTTCCAAGTTACGTGCTGCACCAAAAAAGCGTTTTGGCCTCTGTAAAGCATTAGCATCAACACCGCCAGAGAGTATTTTACCTGAAGGAGGCACAGTAGCATTATGAGCACGGGCTAGACGTGTGATGGAGTCTAGTAAAATCACTACATCGCGGCCATGTTCAACTAGGCGTTTTGCTTTTTCAATGACCATATCAGCAACTTGGACGTGTCTAGTAGCAGGCTCATCAAAGGTGGAGCTAATCACTTCTCCTTGTACAGAGCGTTGCATATCTGTAACTTCTTCTGGTCGCTCATCAATTAAGAGAACTATTAGGGTAACTTCTGGGTGGTTACGGGTAATTGAGTTGGCAATGGTTTGCAGTAGCATTGTTTTACCAGTACGAGGAGGAGAAACAATGAGTCCACGTTGCCCTTTACCTATTGGGGTAATTAGGTCTATTACCCTAGCGGATAAGCTATCATGGGTAATTTCCATTTTTAAGCGGTCATTAGGATAAAGTGGAGTTAAGTTATCAAAAAAGACTTTATCTCTACGAGATTCTGGTGGCTCAAAATTGATAGCTTCTACTTTTATTAAGGCAAAGTAGCGTTCACCTTCTTTTGGCGGGCGAATTTGCCCAGAAATTGTATCTCCTGTACGCAGGTCGAATTTACGAATTTGCGAAGGAGAAACATAAATATCATCTGGGCCTGGCAAGTAGTTGTAATCTGGTGCCCTTAAAAAGCCAAATCCATCAGGTAAACATTCCAGTACTCCTTCAGAAAATATCAGCCCTGATTTTTCTGTTTGCGCTTGCAAGATTTTGAATATCAATTCTTGCTTACGCATACCAGTTGCTCCTGGAACATCTAGTTCCTTAGCGATATGAGTTAGCTTAGAAATATTCATTTCCTTTAAGGTAGAAATATCTAGTAACCCACTATGTACTTGGTTGTCGATTTGCTCTTCGGTTGGTGCACTTTTTGAGCGATTATTTCTATTTGGTGGTCTTGATGGGATATTTGTATTCACAGTTTTTACACTTACTTGTGTTGCTCCAATTCCCTGTCAAATTGTTTTAACAGAAAATTAGCCACACTAAATTATTTGGGATTGTTATATAGATTTAGAGCAGCTTAGTTACTTAAATACTAAGTAAAACTAGAGTTACTCCTACCTTCTCGGAATCTAAAGAGAAACTTCTGCAGTATTAAAATACTTAAGACTTGCGATTAATTAAACTTTCTCGTTTGAGATTTGTGCAAGAATTGCTTTCCAAAGGGAGTCTTTACCAGAACCCGTTATTGATGAATAAGTAACCACATCCTGAACACCTAAGGCAAGCTTTATTTTACCTACTTGGTTACGCAATTCGTTATTTGATAATTTATCTGATTTGGTCAAAACGATTAAGAACGGCCTACCGATTTCTTCGAGCCACGACTTCATGAGCAAGTCAAATTCTGTTGGTAAATGTCGCGAATCAATTAGTAATATACTTAGCACAAGCTCTGTTCGTTGTGCAAGATATTTTTCTATTAGTAGGAGTAAAGTTTCTCGTTCTTTTTTTGATAGTTTAGCAAAACCATAACCAGGTAAATCTACAAAATAAAAGTCTCTGTTAATTAAAAAAAAATTTATTTGTTGTGTACGACCTGGTGTATTACTAGTACGTGCCAGTTTTCTCTGGCCAAGGAGCGAGTTAAGCAAACTAGATTTGCCTACATTGGAACGCCCAATAAAAGCAATTTCCTGATGGCCATCTTTTGGATAACCATCTGAATCTATTGCTCCTCTAACAAATATCGCGTCAGAAATTTTCATCAGTCTAAAGTAGTATTCGAGCCTGTAATATTGCTTACGTCTTGATCCCAGATAGGAGGCATGTCTCCTGATATTTCCTTAGTACTTGGTTCATCTAAGGCAATATTTAACACTTCATCAAGCCTATTAACTAGATTAACTTGGAAAGTGCTAAGTACTTCTTTGGGGACTTCTATTAAATCTTTTTCATTATCTTTTGGCAAGATAATAGTTTTAATTCCAGCACGATGAGCAGCAAGTAACTTTTCTTTTACTCCTCCAATAGGGAGTACTTTTCCTCTTAGGGTGATTTCACCTGTCATGGCTACATCTTTTCTTACTGGATTATTGGTAAGCAAAGAGACAACGGCTGTTGCAATGGTAATGCCTGCTGATGGCCCATCCTTAGGTATTGCACCTTCAGGAACATGAATATGCATATCATAGCGTTTATAAAATGTTGGAGAAATACCTAATTTATTAGCTCTTGCTCGAACACAACTTATTGCAGTACGCATAGATTCTTGCATTACTTCACCAAGTTTACCAGTAAGAGTAAGTTGCCCGCGTCCTGGCATCAAGCTACTTTCTATTTGCAGCACATCGCCACCTACTTCAGTCCAAGCAAGCCCAGTAGCAACTCCTATCTCGTTATGTTCATTAGCTAATTGTGTGCGGAAACGTATTGGCCCTAATAGTTCTTTGACTAATTCACCAATAATAACTTCTTTGAATTTTTCTTTTTCTTCATCACTTAGAACAACATATTTACGTGCTACTTTGCGGCAAAGAGAGGAAATTTCTCTTTCTAAATTACGTACTCCAGCTTCACGAGTATAATGTTGAATTAAAGTAGCAATTGATTCAGAAACAAACTCTACTTGATCAGAGGTTAAACCATTAGTTTCTAATTGTTTAGGAACAAGATATCGTTTTGCTATTTCGGTTTTTTCTTGTTCTGTATAACCAGACAAACGAATAATTTCTAAGCGGTCTTGAAGTGCGCTAGGAATTGTATGTAACACATTAGCTGTAGCAATAAACATTACTTTAGACAAATCATACTCTACATCTAAATAATGATCTTGAAAGGTGTTATTTTGTTCTGGATCTAGAACCTCAAGCAATGCGGCGGCTGGGTCGCCACGAAAATCCATTCCTAGTTTATCTACTTCGTCTAGTAACATTAGTGGGTTTACTGTACCGGCTTTTTTCATCATCTGGATGATTTGTCCAGGCAAAGCCCCAATGTAAGTACGACGATGACCGCGGATTTCAGCTTCATCACGCACCCCACCTAAAGATAGACGAACAAATTTCCGTCCAGTAGCACGAGCAATAGAACGACCTAAAGATGTTTTACCTACTCCAGGAGGGCCAACAAAACACAAAATAGAACCCTTAGGATTTTGTACGAGTTGTCTTATAGCAAGAAATTCTAAAATACGCTCTTTGACTTTTTCTAAACCATAGTGGTCTGCTTCTAAATCTTCTTCTGCGTGTTTAATATCGCGAAC